>JALZAH010000469.1 GCA_030948425.1 Actinomycetota bacterium | reverse complement strand
CGGCCGGGCAGCAGGTCCTGCTGCGGACCCTGTTCACCCAGGGTCGCAAGCTGGACACGCAGAATCCTCGCACCTCCGCCCTGGGCGCCGACTTCGGGCGTCTCGGCTTCAGCTTCATCGACGACCTGAAGGCTCGTGGGGTGGCGACCCGGCAACAACTCGTGGGCCTCGACCAGCTCATCGACTACCGGAACGCCATCGGTCACGGGGACGAGAACAGGATCGTCGCTCTGGAGAAGACAACCGACATCCGCTCGACCAAGGGCTCGTACCAAAACAACCGGCGTGCGCTGAACAGCCTGGCCGCTACCATGGACGATGTAGTTGCCGCCCAGCTCGCAGCACAGTTGGACGGTCCACGACCGTGGTGAGGAGTAATGGACGCAGAGCTCGAAGTTGGTGACGTCGTCGTGATCCCGTGGGGCATTGACGAGGTCCTCGGGACCGTGGTCGAGGTGTACGGGACGTCGGGCCGGGTTCAAGTGGTGGTGGGCCTTTCGCCGGAACTGAGCAGCTATGTCGTTGACGAGCCAACCACCGTAGCCCTGCCACGTTCCGCTGTGCGACACCACGTCTCAGCGGCCTGACAGCCCACAGCACCGGGCTGCAGCTCGGCGAGTGCAACTGTGTGCCGCTCTTGGATAGCGCTGTGAGCTGGGGTGGATGGGGGCATCGCCGGCAGGCAGCCGTCGGTGGTGCCCGTCTTCTCGCTTGACCGGATCCGGACGTAATGGTAGCGAGGTTTGGGGTCCTGACCAGCGTGTTCGTAGCAACGTCGACGGATCCTGACCGCCCTTCACAGCCCGTGCTCCGACCGCTTCGGGTTCGGGAGCGGTCCGGACGGGCGCCTCGCCCGGACGGGCGAGGCGGGGCGTGGAACGTCCCGTTTACGGTTCGTTTACGGGTCTTTACGGGTTCGTTTACGCGTTGCCGGCCGGGTTTTGCGGGTCGGGGCCGGCGAGGCGACGGTAGTGGGCTTCGAGGTCGGGGTCGATGTCGATGCCGGCGGCGGCGAAGCGGCGGCGGACGGCTTCCCACTCGTCGGCGAGGGCTCCGGGCTCGCCGGTGGCTCTGGCGGCGTCGAGGACCTTGACGTTGAGGGCGCGGTTGACGGGATCGGCGAGTAGGGCCTGGTGACACGCCCACCTCCCGAGTCGGGGGTTGGTGGTGATGGTGACCTCAGCGAGGCGGAGGGCGGTGTCGCCGATGCGACGGGCGATCGAGGTGACGACGGGGTCGGTGGTGATCCAGTCGTAGCCGGCTCCATCGAGCGGCGGGCCGGTCACCAGGGCGAGTGCTGTCCCCCATCGCTCCCCGTGGTCGGCCACGGTGGTGCCGGGGTGGACGCGGACGAGAGAGTCGAAGGTGGCGAGGTCGGTGGTGATCCCGGTGAGGTGGTAGTCACCCCGGTTGTTGGCCAAGGTGGCAGGGGAGTCGAGGTGGCCTCGAAGGGTCGAGGCGTAGACACGGATGGTGCCTTTGGCCAGGTCGGTCTCCGACGTGGACGCCAGGCGGGCGCGGAGGGTGTCGGCGGTGACGGTGTCGCCGCGGATGGCGAGGTAGGTGGCGAGCTCGACGAGGTAGCTGGCGGTGGGCGGGTCGGCCCATCCCTCGAAGCGCAACGGGCCGAGGACCCGGATGGCCGGGGCAGGAAGCTCTGGCGGTGCATACGAGTCCGGTGCCCGAGTCGCCTCAGGATGGGGGTCGACCGGGGCCGAGACCGCCGGTAGGTCACGGTGGCGGCCATCGTCGGCGTTGGCGCCCGGCGGATGGTGGGTGACGGGTGCAGGAGTGGAAGACGGTCGTTGCGGGGGCGTGGGGGTCGACGGTGGCGTAGGGGGTTGGGATGGCGGAGGGGGTTGGGATGGCGGTGAGGTGCCGGTCCACACGTTCGGGTCGGCGGAGGGCTGCGGGGAACCGGCGGGGGCAGTGGCAGCCGGTCGCCGCCGGCGGGCGATGATCGCGCCTACGGTGATGGCGGCGGCGAGGACGATGACGACAAGGGCGGTTGTCGCGGTGTTGCTCCCCGACGGCGTGACGTCGGGGCCGGCGGCGGTTGACCGGTTCGAGGCGCTGGTGGCGTTGAGGACCCCGGGGTGGGCGGATGCCC
>JALZAH010000511.1 GCA_030948425.1 Actinomycetota bacterium | reverse complement strand
GGGTGGCAGCTTGTAGGCCGAGCGAGCTGGCCGTTCACCCGGGTGAGTGATATTGCCAAATCCGGCGTCTGAGCGGTGAAAGGCGTACACTGGTACCAGGAAGGGCTAATTGTCCTTCCGGGTCGTTCGAGTCCCCGGCGGCACACACACACTTCACGACGTGGAGAGGGGTACTTTTGCTACTGGTCACCGGCGATCGACAGAGCACCAGCGCTGGCGAGGACCGCTACCCATTCAAGGTGGTCTCCGGCGTGCAGCCGATTGCCGCCTTCGCCAAGGCTGAGGACGCCGACCGGTTCATTGCTTGGTGTGAGAACAAGTCCTGCTCATCGCCCTCGCCGCTCTAGAGAAGTCCAGCTCCGCAGCTACGTAGCTCGCTGAAGCGAACGATCGCCGTCACCGGGGTTCCGGTTGACCAGCGGGGCTAGAGAAGCGAGGCGGGACCGTTGTACTGAGCTATCGGACCGCATCCACCTTGCCGCTTGGTGGATAGATGGGCGATACCAAATATGCTTGTGGCATGAGCGCTATCCAGGAGTACCTCGTCTCGTCCTCCGGGCAGATGTCCCTGCCTGCCGCTGCTCGGCACAGGTGGGACCTCGACCAAGGAGGTCCCGTGGACGTCCTCGACCTCGGCTACGGCGTCCTGACGCTACCCAAGGGTGAGGGCAGGCGGCTGCTGGGGGATCTTTTGGGCCGCGAGGAGCATGCCGAACGCGTCCGGGAGCTCGCCGACGACCCGGATCTCGCCACCACGTGACGAGGGCGCTCCTCGACGACCACCTCCTCCGAGATCTTCTCGCCGACGACCTGAGCGACGCCCTCGTCCGCCTGCTCGGCGACGACGAGCCCGCCACCACCAACCTGTACCTCTACCGGCTCTCCAAGAGCGTGGTGTCAGCGCGGGGCGGGAGCCTCACCGGGTCATGGTCTCCCGAGCAACGACGGGAGTTGGGCCGCAGGCTCATGGCCCTCCCAGAGGCCATCGAGACCGTCCCTCTTCGGCTGCTCGCCTACCGCATGGCTGAGATCAGCGACGCACACCGAGTGTCGACCCTCGGGGCGGAAGCTGTCGCCGCTGCAGAGCGCCTCGATGTCGCCTTGTGCGTCTGGGAAGGGGACGACGGTCCCGCCATCCGCTCGGCGATGGCCGCACTCGGCGTCCGATACGTGACCATCCGGCGCTGACGCAACGCGGCTGAACGCGACCATCCGCTCCTACAGATCGTGCGCCCACAACATCACCCCGAGCCGGGACCTTGGCGCGCCCCAACACCCCTCGGCGAGCGGTGCCCGTGCCCGTGCTGCCCTTGACAACATGAAATAGCATGAAATACTAACTGGCTGCTCGTTCGCCAGAAAGGAACCTCATGCACCCGGTCCTGCACCTGCTCGCCGCCGCCTCGCCCACACCACCGCCAACCGCCTCGCCGACGTCGGGCAACGGGGTGACTCTCAGCCCCTCGGACTCGGCCTTGCCCGGATCATCGGTGCTGCACGGGATAGCCAACGGGCTCGGTTCGTGGGCGCTGATCGCCGCCATGCTCGGCATCATCATCGGCGCTGTCATCTGGGCTTTCGGCCACTACTCGCAGAACTACCAGCAGGCCTACAACGGCCGACGCGGGGTGATGGTCTCGGGTCTGGCCGCGGTGTTGATCGGCGGCGCGCCCCACATCATCAACTTCTTCTTCGGCCAGGGTCTCAAGGTGGCCGGATCGTGACCGGGACCTGCCTCCCGGTGGTCCCTCTCGGCTGCGGCGTGGTCAGCGGGGCCGCCAACTCGGCCGGTTCGGACGTGGCCAACGCCCTCATCAAGGCCGTCACCGGCGGGGTCACGGCGGCGGCCGGCTGGCTGGTCGGCCATCTCATCACCCTGGTCGGGTCCACGACCAGAGTGGACCTGGGGGCGCCGTGGTTCGTCCACCGGGAGCGGTCCATGGTCGCCCTGATGGCCATCTTGATCGTGCCCCTCCTCCTCGCCGGGACGATCAGCGCCATCATCCGCCAGGACCTGCGTCGGCTGGCGCGGACCTGGGCCGTTGCCCTGCCGGTGGCTGTGGTGGTCACCGTGGCGGTGATCAACCTCACCCAGCTGGCCCTGGGCGCCGCCGACGCCATGACCGCGGTGGTCACCCACGACGCCGACCTGGGCGCCTACGCCACCTTCGCTCAGCTGCTGGTCAGCGAGTCGGCCACCGGTGGCCCGCCATTCGTGGCCCTGGTGGTCGCCGTGGCCGTGATCGTCGGCGCCCTGTTCGTGTGGCTGGAGCTGGTGGTGCGCTCGGCCGCGGTGTATGTGGCCGTGTTCTTCCTGCCCCTGGCCCTGGCCGGCCGGGTGTGGCCGGCCACCGCCCACATGGCCAAGCGGTTGGTCGAAGGCCTGGCCGCCCTGATCCTGGCCAAGTTCGTGATCGTCGCCACCTTGACCCTGGGGGCGGGAGCGGTGGCGTCGGTGCGGGGCGTCGACCAGGTGGCGGCGGGGACGGCCATCCTCTTCGTGGCCGCCTTCGCCCCCTTCGTGCTGTTCCGCATGGTGCCGATCATCGAGGCGTCCGCCCTTGCTCACCTCGAGGGCCTCTCCAGGCGTCCGGCCCGGGCGGTGACGTCGGGGGCCGCCCAGGCGGCGTCGTTGGCCACTCCCGCCGGGGCGGCCCTCAACGCCGTGCGCACCGCCGGCCAAGGAGCCCAGGTGGCCGCCTCGTCGGTGGCCGCCCAGACCGTGGCCACCGCCTCGGCCACCTACGACCCGGCCACCGGGGGTCCGCCGGAGCCCGACGGCGGCGACCAGCGGTGAGCGGCTACACGTTCGATCCGGTGGACAACGGCGGCGTGCTGCTCGGGCTGCGGGCCCCCCAACTCGGCGCTCTGGGGGCCGGCGGGATCCTCGCTCTCGTCTGCGCAGCGGTGATCAGTGGGGCAATAGGCGCCCTCCTCGCCGTCCTCACCCTCCTCGGCGCCATCGCCGTGGCGTGCTGGCCCATCCACGGCCAGCCCCCGATCGCCTGGCTGCCCATCACCGGGGGGTGGTTGGCCCGGCGGGCAAGCGGGCCAACCCGGTCGCCCGCACCCGAGCAGGGAACGGTCAGCGACGTCGCCCAGATGGTCCGCTGGCCCCCTCCCCCCGGGGGTGCCGGCGGCCCTCGGCGCCGCCATGTCCCGGCATCGCCGCCGGGCACGGCGCCTGGGGGAGTGACCCTGCTCGACGTTCCCGGTGTGACCGGTGACGCGCCGATGGGCATGGTCCGGGACCGCCGGTCCGGTACCTGGGTGGCGGCACTGACCGTGGGGGCGAGGTCATTCACCCTCCTCGATACCGAAGATCAGCGCCGGCGCCTGGGCTCGTGGGGATCATTGCTGGCCGGCATGGCCCGACCGGCCAGCCCGGTGACCCGGGTCCAGTGGCTGCAGACCGTCGCCCCCGCCGACCCCTCCGCTCTGCGTCTGCCCACCGGCGGGGCCGTCGGGGCCCAGGCCGACTACGCCGAGGTGGTGGCCGTCGCCGGCCCTGCCGCCCGCCAGCACACCACGCTGGTCGTCGTCGCTGTCCGGCCCCGGCGTGGCGGCGCCGACCCGGCGACGGTGTTGCGCCGCGAGGTCCGCCTGGTGCAGGGCCAGCTGGCCAACGCCGACCTCCTCCCCGGCCCACCCCTCGATCTCCCGGCCCTGACCGCCGCCGTGCGGTGCCGCTTCGATCCTGGGTCCGGCGGGAGGCGCGGAGCGTGGCCCATGGCCTCCGACGAGGCGTGGTCGGCGGTGCGGGTCGACGGCGGATGGCACGCCACCTACTGGATCGCCGAGTGGCCCCGGGTGGAGACGGGGCCGGACTTCCTCGTCCCGTTGCTGTTGGCAGGCGGCCGGCGCACCGTGTCGGTGACCATGGGCCCGGTCCCTGCCGCCCGGGCCACCCGGGAGGTGGAGTCGGCCCGCACGGCGTCGCTGGCCGACGACGAGCTGCGGCGCCGAGCCGGTTTCTTGGCCACCGCCCGCCGCCAACGTCAAGCCGACGGTGTGGCCCGCCGGGAGGCGGAGCTGGCCGACGGTCACGCCGAGTTCCGCTTCTCGGGGTACGTGACGGTCTGCGGCGACGACCGGGCCGCGCTCGACGGGGCGTGCGCCGAGGTCGAACACGCCGCCCAGGCCGCCCACCTCGAGCTTCGTCGCCTGTGGGGCCGCCAGGCCGAGGCGTTCACCTGGACCCTTCCCCTGGCCCGGGGGCTGCGGTCATGAGTGCCCCCGCCCCCCACCGGGCCACGACCGCCCACCTGCAGGCCGCCTACCCGTTCGTGGCCGAGGGAGGCCTCGGGACCTGTGGGCCCTACATCGGTCGGGATGTCTTCGGCGGCTCGTTCTGCTTCGACCCGTGGGAGCTGTACGGGCGGGGCGTGCTGACCAGTCCCAACGTGGTCGTCGTCGGCCAGATCGGCCGCGGCAAGTCGACGTTCGTCAAGACCTACCTGCGTCGCCAGGAGGCGTTCGGCCGCCAGGCCTGGGTGGTGGACCCGAAGGGAGAATACGGTCCTCTGGCTGCCGCCGTCGGTGCCGCCCCGTTGCGCATCGCCCCGGGCGGCCCGCTGCGCCTCAACCCCCTCGACGCCATCGCCGGGCTGCCGGCCGCCAAGACCGGTGAGTTGTTGTGCTCCATCGTCGCCTCGTCCCTCGGCCACGACCTGACCCCCGGGGCGCGCACGGCCACCCAGCTGGCCCTCCAGTCTCTCGCTGACCGCCAGGATCGCCCCTGTCTGCCCGATGTGGTCGCCGCCCTCCTCGACCCCAGCGCGGCGTCGGCCGCGGCGGTGGGCACCGATGCCGTCGGGCTGGCCGCCGATGGCCGCGACGTGGCCCTGGAGCTGCGCCGGCTGGTGGAGGGGGATCTGGCCGGGATGTTCGACGAAGCGACGTCGCCGGGCATCGACCTGGGTGGTCCGCTCGTCGTCGTCGACCTTTCCGCCCTCTATGCCTCGCCGGCCCTCGGAATCGTCATGACCTGTGCCACCGCCTGGTTGCAGGCCGCCCTGGCCGCCCGACCCGACGTCAAGCGCATCGTCGTGGTCGACGAAGCGTGGGCCATCCTTCGCAACCTGGGCACCGCCCGGTGGCTGCAGTCCGGCTTCAAGCTGTCGCGGGCGTTCGGGGTGGCCAACATCGCCGTCGTCCACCGTCTGTCGGACCTGCGCGCTGCGGGAGCGGACGGCTCGGAGACCCAGCAGCTGGCTCAGGGACTGCTGGCCGATGCCGAGACCCGGGTGGTCTTCGCCCAGCCGCCCTCCGAGGTCGATGCCGTCGCCGACGCTCTGGGGCTCAGCTCCAC
>JALZAH010000488.1 GCA_030948425.1 Actinomycetota bacterium | reverse complement strand
CTGTAGGTGATCGCGATCTCCGGCAGGTTGGTGGCCACGGCCAGCAGGATCAGGCCACCGAGGGCCTGGCCGAGATGCAACCGGTCAGCGAGGATGTCCGTGTAGTTCGACAGCCAGATACCGGCTCCCCAGATGGTGACCGCGCTGGCCACGAACATCAGCAGATCGGCCCACAACGGCACGTGCGGCAGGAGATTCACCCCGTCACCTTAGAAGTCCGGCCCCCGCGGTCGTAGCGGGTGGGTCAGCGGCTCAGCCGCCGCGGGTGCCGCAGGACCGATCGGGTCCTGCACCGGATCGAGGCGTCCGCTGGCCGCGTTCCGGCCCAGCGTCAAGGGTGCACCGGGGGATGAGGTCAACCCTCCAGCGAATGGCCGGAGGCTGGATGGACCCAACGATCGCCACCTGGCCGTGGCGTGCACTCTCCTGCGACGGGCTCACCGGGAGAACCTGAACGGGCACCACAACGTCAGATGTCAGACACCATCTCTCACATCCGGTTGAAGCGCGCAGTCCCTCATCAAGCTCAGCCACGCACCCCATGGGACGTGTCGCGCCTCCGCCCTCAACCCTCCCTTAACCCCTGTGGAACCCGACATCGGGCGTGGCCGTATCAGCCCCGCGGTCCGATCCATCCCACCGAGCCCTGGGTCCTCAGCCGCACCAGCTCAGGGATCGGTCCCGCAGTCTTCGGGACGACGGTCAAGTCACCCGGGTCTCGTACAGCAGGTAGCGGACCATGGGGCGTGGCACCGGCTAGCCCGCGGTGACGCGTGGAGGTAGGACCGCCCGTGTCGTCGCGAGGGGTGAGGTGTATTCCGCTTCCTGACCCCAGGGACGACCAACGACGCGGTCAGGGTCGGGCGACGGTGCGATGGGGTGGGCGAGTGTTCGCCGGGGTTTAGGCGCCTTGGCCGAGGTTGATCATCAGGCCGCCGTCCATCACGTAGGACGATCCGGTGACGTAGTCGGCGTCGGCGGAGGCTAGGAAGACAGCGAGCTTGGCGATCTCGTCCGGTTGCGCGGCCCGTTTCATGGGGATGCTTTGCACCTGTTCTTCGAGCAGTTGGGGGTCGTCGATGGCGGCTTGGTTGAACGGGGTCAGCACCATGCCGGGCGCCAAGCTGTTGACGTTGATGCCGTGTTCGGCCAGTTCGAGCGCCAGGGTGCGCGTGAGCATCCGGATGGCGCCTTTCGAGCAGTCGTAGTCGGCACCACCGGGGTTCGGGTTGTCGGCGTGCACGGAGGAGACGTTGATGATCTTGCCCGGGCCGCCGGCGGCCAGCCGCAGCTGGGTGAACCGGCGGGCGCAGAAGAAGTACCCATAGACGTTGGTGCGGATGGCGCGGTCCCAGACCTCGGTGGAGAGCTCCGCCACGGGCTTGCCGGAGGCGTCCACACCGGCGTTGTTGACCAGGATGTCCACTGCTGCGAAGGCGTCGACGGCCTGGTCGAACATCGCCGCCACCTGGTCCTCGTCGCTGACGTCGGCCTGGACGACGAGGGCGCGTCGACCGGCCGCGGTGACCGCGGCGCGCGTCTTCTCGGCGCCCTTCGAGTCGTGCAGGTAGTTCACGACCACGTTGGCGCCTTCCCTGGCGAACTCGATGGCGGTCGCCTGACCGATCCCGGAATCGGACCCGGTGATGAGGGCGGTCTTTCCCTCAAGTCGTCGTGTTGCCATGTGCCACTCCTTCTTCCGGGTCGCCCTTTTCCGGGTCGATGTGCGTCGCTGTCTGACCGAGTCGCCAGGCAGCGTTGATGAGCCCGACGTGGGAGAACGCCTGGGGGTAGTTGCCGAGCAGCTCCCCGGTGTCGGGGTCGGCTTCCTCCGACAGCAGCCCGAGGTCGTTGCCGTGCCCGGTCGCCACGGTGAACCACCTCTCGGCCCGCTCCTGCTCGCCTGCCAGAGCGAGGCACTCGACGAGCCAGTACGTGCAGATGAGGAAGCCGCTGACATCCTCGGACCACCGGCGCACGACCCGACCGTTGCCGAGGCGGTCCTCCAC
>JALZAH010000486.1 GCA_030948425.1 Actinomycetota bacterium | reverse complement strand
ACCTCAGGGTGTCCACCGGCTGAGCGGTCTGCTCGTCGGCGGCAAAGACTTGGGCGTCCATCGTCTCCTCGACTCAGGCGGATCCGACCCGGGGTTCCCCGGGCTGGGTGGCCGGACGGCGCTCGAGCGAGCGTGCCTCGACGGTCCGCCCGTCGGCGGCCTCGTAGGCGGTGACGATGTCGGCGACGATGCGGTGACGCACGACGTCGCGCCGTCCCAGGTGGACGAAGGCCAAACCCTCGACCCCGCAGAGCACCGGTTCGAGGCCGATGAGGGCGGAGCGCCCCCCCGGTAGGTCGACCTGGGTGTCGTCGCCGGTGACAACGATCTTGGAGCCAAAACCGATCCTGGTGAGGAACATCTTCATCTGTTCCGCTGTGGTGTTCTGCGCCTCGTCAAGAATGATGAAGCTGTTGTTGAGGGTGCGACCCCGCATATAGGCGAGCGGCGCCACCTCGACGGTTCCGGTGTCGAGCAATCGTCGGGCCGCCTCGGTGCCCATCATGTCGTAGAGGGCGTCGTAGAGGGGACGCAGGTACGGGTCGACCTTGGCCATCAGATCGCCGGGGAGGAACCCCAAGCGCTCACCGGCTTCAACCGCCGGACGGGTGAGGATGATGCGCTCGACGGTCTTGGCCTGCAACGCCTGGACGGCCAGGGCGACCGCCAGGTAGCTCTTCCCCGTCCCCGCAGGACCGATGCCGAAGGTCACCACATGATCGCGGATGGCTTCCGCATAGCGCTTCTGACCGCTGGTCTTGGGCCGGACCGAACGTCCCCGAGCAGACCGCAGGATGTCGGCGGTGAGGACCTCGGAGGGCCGCTCGTCTGCCTGGATCATGTCGATGGTGCGCAACACCACCTCGGGATCGACGGTGGCCCCATGCTCGATCAGCAGGCGCAACTCGTCGACCAGGCGGGCGGCGACATCGGCCCCCTCCCCCTCGATCATGAACTCGTTGCCCCGAGTGATGATCCGGGCACCGCCGAAGGCCTCCTCGACAAGGCGGAGGTTCTCGTTGAGCGGGCCCACCAGGCGCGACATCACGTGGTTGGGGACGGTGACGGTGACAGGTGGGGACAAGGCGCTTCTGGTCGTCCAGGCTACCGTTTCAGCGGCTGAGCTGGTCCCCGGCTCGGGTCCGGTCCTTGCCGGTGGGGGCTTCACCCCGGGGGCCAGCCCAGGCGTTCGCCACCGATGACGTGAAGGTGCAGGTGGGCGACGGAGTTGAGGGCGTCTTCACCCACGTTGAACACCAGGCGGTAACCCCGCTCCCCGATCTCGGTGGCGTCGGCGACCTGTTTGGCGGTGATGAACATCTCCGCCACGATGGCACCATGCTGCGCGCCCACCTCGGCCGCACTGGTGATGTGGGTACGGGGAACGACGAGGACGTGCACCGGTGCGGCCGGGTTGACGTCGCGGAACGCGTAGGTCAACTCCGAGGAGGCAACCTCGTCGGAGGGGACGTCACCGGCCACGATCTTGCAGAACAGGCAATCGGCCATCTCCCTGACGCTACCGTCAAGCCCGGTCCACGTCGCGCACCTCCGGGACCTCCTGCGACTTGGGCTCGGGATAGAGGTGATCGAGCGTGCCCGGGCTGATCCGCATCCGGTCGATGAAGGCGTCGATGTCGTGCTCCTGGAGACGGATGACCCGGCCCATCTTGTACGCCGGAAGTTGGCCCTCGTCGATGAAGCGGTAGAGCGTCCTCAAGGTGATGCCCAAGCGTTCACAAGCCTCCCTCGTCCCCATCCAACGAATCGGCTCGACCATGCCCCATGGTACCCACCTCCCAGGCAACCGCATGACGTCTCGATAGATTTCATGTGACGTCTGGACGGTTCAGAACAAACGCAACTCGTTGCTCGGACGACCCCGGAGGTCGTCGTAATCGATCTCCACACAGGTGATCCCCCGGGCCGTGGCCAGCACCCGGGCCTGCGGCTTGATTCGTTGGGCGGCGAAGATGCCCCCGGGACAGGTGGGCCTCCAGGCGACCCTCGTAGTCGACGGTGCAGGTGGCGATCACCAAGCGCATCAGCCGCAGAGTAGAGGCTGGTGCCGCAGCGCTCAGGAGGGGCGGCGCCGCCGGCGACGAGCCGGGCTGGTCTTCCAGCTGAACGACAGGGTCACCGACAGCTCGGACACATCGTCGTCTGCGGGCACGGGTTCACCCCGCACAACCTCGGTCTCCGGGGGCGGGCCGGCGGGAAGCGAGGATCCGACTCCGGTATACGTGCGGGAGTCGGAACCAGAGGCCTCGCCGTCAACCGTCTCGGCGTCAGGACGGTTTCCCCGGTGCCCATCTGCCAACACCGGCTCCGATGCGGGGGGCGTCAGAGCCTCCCCCTCGTGGCCATCTCTCGAACCGTCCACGGCCATGGCCGCGTGACCATGCGATTCGTCCCCGTTGGCGGTCTGTCCGTTGGCGGTCATGGCGTGGCCATTGGCCGTGCTGCCATTGGTGGCCACGCCGTGGCCGTTAGCCGTGTGGCCGTTAGCCGTGTGGCCGTTAAAGGCGACCGTGAAGTCGTTGCTGGTCCCGGTGCCGTTAACCGATCCCGTTGGAGCGGTCGACGCCGCCGATCCAGGGCCTGCCGGCCCGGCCGACGAGCGCACCCCGACACCGACCGGTTCCCGGTCGTTGAGCGGTTGAGCGGCCAGGGTGTCGGTGAGCCGAGGGCCGGCGGCACTCATGACCAAGCTCGGCGCCGATGTCTGCGGTGAGCTCACCTCATCCTGGCCATGGACATACTTCTTGCCGCGTAGGAGCGAGGCCACAGCGGCAATGAGTGAGCAGATCACGGCAAAGAACAGGGCATAGTGGAGGCCGGTCCCAAACGGTTGGGAGAGGACCCCGGAGAAGAAGCCCCGGCCTGTCAGGTGGGCGACCTGGTCAGGGGTACGTCCGGCCAGGATGGCGCCGTGGAACTGGGTGTTGAGCGTGGTGATCGGGTTCTCGCCCAAGAAGGCGGAGAAGAGGCTGTCGAGCGGCGGGGTGGCACCCACCGTATGGGCCAGACTCGACGAGACGCCCTGACCTTGGAGGGACTGACTGAGCCGCTGCGGGAGCGAGGACGCCATGCCGATGGTGATCAGCGCAAAGAAGAAGCCGATGGAGAGCACCTGGGAGGCGTTCTGGAAGGTGTTCATCATCCCCGCCCCGGCTCCTCGCTGGTCCGGAGGGAGCGAGTTCATGACCGCAGCCCGGTTAGGTGAGGCGAACACTCCCATGGACAACCCGAGCAGAAGCAGGATGGCGGCGAAGCCCGTGTAGGCGAAGTTGATGGGGAGGATGGTAAGCAGGTAGAAGGCGGCAGCGGCGGCGATCATGCCTCCGGTGGCGAAGGGCCGGGCGCCGTAACGGTCGGACAGAAGACCCGAGACCGGTCCCGATATGAGGAACCCGATGGTCAACGGGACCATGTAGATGCCGGCCCACAGCGGTGTGCGGGCGAAGCTGTAGCCGTGCTGGGGCAGCCAGATGCCCTGCAGCCACAGGATGAGGATGAACATGATGCCGCCTCGACCGAGGGCCCCGAGAAGGTTGGCCACGTTGCCGGCGCTGAACGCGCGGATCTTGAACAGCGGCAGACGGAACATGGGATCGGTGGCTTTGGTCTCGATGACCCCGAAGGTAACGAGCGTGAGGATGCCGCCCACCAGAGCGGCGATGACGCCTGGGTTGGTCCAACCCATGGTCCGCCCGCCGTAAGGCTGGATGCTGTAGACCATCCCGGTCAGGATGGCGATGAGTCCGACGGCGAAGGTGATGTTGCCGGCCCAGTCGATCTTTGCTGCTGTGCGTTGGCCGGTGTCCTGCAGCTTGAGATAGGCCCAGACCGTTCCGAACAACCCGATGGGCACGCAGACGAGGAACACCAGCCGCCAGTTGATGGGGGCCAGGACCCCGCCGATGAGCAGGCCGAGGAAGGACCCGGCTATGGCGGCCACCGAGTTGATACCCAGGGCCAGACCCCGCTGTTCCTGGGGGAAGGCATCGGTGAGGATGGCGCTCGAGTTGGCGAACAGGAACGCCCCGCCGACGCCCTGGAAGATGCGCATGATGATCAGCCACAAAGCACCACCGTGGCCATGCATCCACGTCACCGAGAGCAGGATCGAGAAGAAGGTGAAGACGGCGAAGCCCAGGTTGTACATCTTCACCCGCCCGTACATGTCGCCGATGCGCCCGAAGCTCACCACCAGCACGGCGGTCACCAGCAGGAAGCCCATCAGCATCCACAAGAAGTAGGAGGTGTTTCCCGGTCCGAGGGGGTCGAGGCGGATGCCCTTGAAGATGTCGGGCAGGGAGATGAGGGTGATGGACCCGCTGATGGTGACCATGAGGACGCCGATAGTCGTGTTCGACAGAGCGATCCACTTGTAGCGGTTCGGGTGAGCGCTCTGCGCCGCAGCGGCGGTGACATCCGCGTCGGCCATCTCTGCCGTGTTGCTCATCGGTCACCTCTCATCATGCGTTTCGGTCCTCTCCTGGATATCCGTGCTATCGGAACCCGGTGAGGGTCAACCCCGGGGGGAAGGGAGATTGTTCCCCATGCTAATCATTTCTTTGGCCGTCCGGGTACCCCCTTCGGCGGTGCCCTTCAGCGCCGGCGGCCACCTGCTCCGTCATGTCCCGAGCTAGCGGTCAGGCGGCGAGACGCTCTCGGGCAGCCCGCAACTCGGGAGGGCCCGGGCTGACGGCCCGCAGCACGCTGAACGCCGAGCTTGCCGCCGCCCGCACCGGGCCGACGGACGTGGGCCACCACGTCAATCCGTAGAGGTCCCGCACCTTCTTGGGCAGCAGGGCTACCGCAGCCACGTCGAGCAGGGCCCATGCCGGGCGCACCCGGGCGGGCAGTGGCGGAGCGAGCACGGTCCGCTTCGCTTCATGAGCCACCTCGGAGATGACCAGCGGGCGATCCCGGAAGTACACCCGCAGACCGGCGGCCGAATGAGGAACCTCATCTGCGGGCAAGCCCACCAGTTCGGCCAAGCGGGTCATCTCGACGATGTAGCGGTCGGCGTCCGCCGCAGTGATGCCCCCGCCGTAGCGGCGCTTGGACATCAACAGTGAGTGGACCAAGACGTTGTGGACCCAGGCCAACAGCTCTGGATCGTCCGCTCGATAACGCTGGCCCGTCACCGGATCGTTGCCCTGCACGAACTGATGCACACGGCGGACGACGGCGCCGACGCGCTCGGCATCGTCTCGCCGGCCGAAGGTCGCCGTGGTGATGAACGTGGCGGTGTTGCGAAAGCGAGCCCATGGGTCTTCACGGAACGACGAATGCTGGTCCACCCCAGCCATGGCCCGAGGCTCGAGAGCCTGGATGAGCAGCGCACGCATGCCGCCGATGACGCAGACGGGATCGGCATGGATCCGCCACGTGACACTGTCCGGGGCGAACAAACCATCGTGGCCGACCAGTCCCATGGCGCCATCTTGCCAGCGCTCCGCAAGCAATGGTCACTCAAGCGTGGTCGAGGGAGCGAGCCGTATGCCGGCGAACTGGCGGTCTGCCCTCTGGAACCTCCGTGACTCGAGCGGGTTGCTTGTGTCTGTTCATGTTTTTTGATAACTTTAGACAGGTGCAATGCTGTTTCCAGATATATGATAAATTTTCATGTTTTGTGAAGCGAGGCGAGACGCCCGCCGATGATGATCTCCTCCGCCACGAAGGTTGGATCCTGGCGCTGGCCGCCCATCCCGGCGTGGTCGCCCTGTGCGACGCCCCCAGGTCGACGGGCCCGACCGTGCTGCGAACGCGCGCCGTGCGCGGCCGCCCCCTCGCCGTCATAGACGAGCTCAGCCCGGCCGAGGTCGCCGGGCTGGGCGCGGCAGCCGCCACCATCGTGGCTGACCTTCACGACGTCGGGCTCACCCATGGGGCTCTGCACGCCGATCACATCCTGGTCAGTCCCACCGGAAGACCGGTGCTCTGCGGCTTCTCGGCGGCAAGAGCCTCGGCACCGCCACGGCACGGGTCCGTGGGTGATGCGGCCACAGATGTGGCCACGCTCGGGCGGGCCCTCGTCGCTCTGCTCCCCCGGGGTCGACAGGCTGAAACATGCGGCCCCCTCGTCGATGCTGGTCGAACGTCGGCGCTGATCCGCCTGCTCGACGGCGTCAGTGCCGGGCCTCATCCCGAGTCGGCCCGGCGCCTGGCCGAACGCCTCGGCGACGGCCGCTTTGCCTCACGACTACCCGCCCGGGGCTCCGGCGTGTCCCCGCCCCGACGAGTTACGCTCGGTGGCGATGATGGATCGCTCGGCGAAACGACGGCAGGGTGATGACCGTCCCCGCCCACCAGGGCCGGCTCTACCGCGCCCGGGTCGGCTGCGGCCCGTCGTCGTCGCCGTCCTCGGCGCCGGAGCGGTCGCCGTGTGCGTCTCGGTTCTCCGGCCGGCGCCAGCGGCATCGCAACGATTGATGGCCACTGCCGCCTCGGTGTCGGTGCCGACCACCCACTCCCCAACACCGGCGACCACCGCGCCAGCCCCCTCAGTACCGGCGACGACGCCGAGGACCACCCCGTCGGCCCCGAGCGGCGGCGGCACCTATCGTCCCCGCAGCACGTACACCACCCGGCAGTCCCCCCCAACCTACAACTCGCAGACGACGGCATCGACAGCTCCGGCGACGACAGCTCCGGCGACGACGACCACGTCCACCGTGGCTCCCCTGCCGGGGGGCATCCCGGTCTCGCCCTCGACGCTACCGCTCACCACCAAGAACCAGAACGGCCATGTCAACCCGGTCTTCGCCGAGCTGTCAGGAGTGGGCTTCTTCATTGCCCTTGCCCTCATCGCCGTCCAGGCTGTCCTCACCCGCAGAGGCGGCAAGCATCGGAGTCTGTAGATCTGTTCACGGCTCGAGTGTCCGCCGGGTCTCATCCCCTCGAGCTGTGAGACCTGTCAGGCAAGCAGGCGGGCCGCCACCTCGTTGGCCAGCAGGCGACCCTGGAGGGTAAGGACCGAACGCCCGCCCGAGCTTCGGACCAGGCCGTCGAGCAAGGGATCGTCGGCCAGAGCGCCTACGGGCACGCCTTCGCTGGTACGCAGGGCCAGGGTCAGGCCTTCCCAGCGTTGGGCCCCGGCGTCGAGGACCTCCGACGCCGCTTCGGGATCGACGCCCTCCTCGACGAGCTTGGCGTAGCGCTCGGGGGTCCGAACGTTCCACCATCGCTTGGAGCGACCGTCGGTCAGGAGCGTGTGGGAGTGGGCAGCACAGCCGATCCCCCGGTAGGAACCCTGACGCCAATAGAGCCTGTTATGGGAGCACTCGGCCCCCGGGCGAGCCCAATTGGAGATCTCATACCAGGTCAGGCCTGCCTCTCCCAGGAGCTGATCCGTGAGCTCGTACTTGTCAGCCTGATCGTCGGGATCGGGGTGGCGCCGGGTGTCGACCGCCAGGGGTGTGCCTGGCTCCACGGTCAGGCCGTAGGCGCTGACGTGGGAGGGAGGAGGGTCGAGGGTCAGGGTCTCGGTGAGCGAACGGCGCCACTGGTCGACGGACTCTCCTGCGGCTCCGAAGATCAGGTCGACGCTGTAGGCGTCGCCAAAGCCGGCTCCCACGGCGGCAGCTACGGCTCGACGCACCATAAACGGGTCATGGCGCCGGCCGAGGGAGGACAACACCTCAGCCACCATGGACTGGACCCCGAAGGACAACCGGGTCACGCCGGCGTCCCGGTAGGTGGCGAGGAGATCGGGAGTGACCGATTCGGGGTTGCACTCAACCGTCACCTCGGCATCCGGGCGGCGCGGGAGGGCGTCGAGGATCTCGACAAAGAGGGCGGGCTCGAGCAGTGACGGGGTTCCGCCCCCGAAGAACACCGACGAAGCGAGGGGCAGGTATGCGTCACCGGCCTGGCGCACGCAGGCCCGGGCGTAACGACCCATCAGGTGGGAGCGATCCGTCCACGTGGCGAAGGCGCAGTAGTCGCAACGCTCCACGCAGAAGGGGATGTGGACGTAGATTCCGAACGGGTCCGCCACGCGGTGATGTTAGTCCCAGAACCACCACACCTACCGGACGCCGTCATCGCTACGGCCGCGGTGCTCGTCCACCAGCCCGGCACGCAACGCGCCGAACACGGTGGCGGCGGCCACGGCGGCGGTCTCCGAGCGCAGCACCGAAAGACCGAGACCCACGCTCGCCGAGACGGTCATCTCCTCCGCAGGGCTCCATCCCCCCTCCGGGCCCACCAGCACGGTCGGACGCTGCAGGGTCGGCGCGTCGCCACCGGGACGCGCCAGGACCGCAGCACCCGGTGCGGAGGCCACCACCACGGCGACATCGGCTGGGCTCTCGATGACGGGGAGCCACACCCGGCGGGACTGCATGGCCGCCTGACGAGCGATCTTGGTCCATCGTTGCTGGCGCCGCTCGCTGCGCTTGTCGTCCTCGCGGACCACCGAACGCGCCGTCACCAGGGGAATGATCCGATCGACGCCGAGCTCGGTAAGCTTGCCAAGTGCCCACTCCGGTCGGTCGCCTTTGGTCAGAGCGAACGCCACCGTGATCGCAGGCTGTAGCACGGATTCGTGGACCACGTTGCCGAGCGGTTCGAGCGTCGCCGACAACGGGCGGCGGTCCGCCACCGAGGCCACGGCGCAGGGTCGCCACCGGCCGCAGCCATCTGCCACGGTGACCGTCTGAGCGGAGCGGATGCGAAGAACACCCAGCAGGTGGTGCAGATCCTGGTCTTCGAGGACGGGCGAATCGACGTTGGCCACGAACACGTGGGCCGCCGCCCGTCGGCGGGCATCGAGGCCGTCACCGGGTCCAGGATCGGCGCCGGGCCTTCGGCGCTGAGCGGAGATGTCCCGACCTACTTGAACGCGCCGCGGATCTTTGACATGAGACCGGGGTCGGGAGGGGTGACCTCCTCGCCCCGCTCGGCGGCCAGGGACCGCAGCAACTCGTCGGCCTCGCGGCTGAGATCGGTGGGCGTGTCCACGACGACCGTCGCCACCAGATCACCCCGTCCCCGCCCGTGCAGATGCGGTACACCCTTGCCCCGCAGACGGATCTCCTTGCCGCTCTGTGTCCCGGGGGGGACGGCAAGGCGCTCCACGCCATCCAGGCTTTCGAGGTCGACCTCGGTGCCAAGGGCGGCCTGGGTGAACGCCACGTGGACCAACGCCAGCAAACGATCGTCCTGGCGGGTCAGGGCGGAGTGAGCCTTGACGCGCAGATGGACGTAGAGATCACCCGCTGGGCCCCCTCGAGGGCCAGCGGCGCCGCGACCGGGGACCCGGAGGGTGGCACCCTCGCTGACCCCGGCCGGCACCTCCACGGTGAGCGAACGGCTCTGCACCCTTCTGCCCTGACCTGAGCAGTCCTGGCACGGTGTGGGGATCTGCTGGCCGGTCCCGCCGCAGTTGGGGCAGGGGCCGGCGGTCACCATCTGGCCGAGAATGGATTGGCGCACCCGTCGTACCTCGCCGATGCCGTTGCAGGTGCTGCAGGTGACGGCCGACGTCCCGGGCCGGGCGCCACTTCCTTCGCATGTCGGGCACGACTGCGGCAGGCGAACGTCCAAGGTGTGATCGGCGCCGAAGACAGCCTCGGCGAACTCAAGATCGATGACGGCCTCGGCGTCCTCACCGCCGCGAGGACCGGCCCTACCGCCCCGCCCGCCAGACGCCCCGAAGGGACTTGCCCCGCCACCGCCACCGAAGAGGTTGTCGAAGAGGTCGCCGAGACCACCGGCCCCGGCACCTCCGAACCCGAACGGGTCGCCGGTACTGGCCCCGCCACCGCGCGGTTCAGCCCCGAACATGTCGTACTGGCGGCGACGCTCCGGGTCGCGAAGCGTCTCATAAGCCTGGTTGATCGCCTTGAAGCGTTCCTCGGTCGACCCATCGCCTCGGTTGGCGTCAGGGTGCAGCTCGCGGGCCAGGCGCCGGTAGGCCTGCTTGATCTCGTCCTCGGTGGCGTTGCTGCTCACCTCGAGGAGGTCGTAGTACTCGTCTGCCAACTAGCTTCCTTCGCTCAGAGCCCGGCCCAGACGCCGGCTCACCACAGCCACAGCAGCCAGGGCCTGCTCATAGTGCATCCTGGTCGGACCGAGGATCCCCACGGTACCGAGCTGCTCGCCCTCTACCTCGTAGGGTGCGACGATGACCGAGCAGTCGGCCAGGGACGGAACACCGTGTTCGGCCCCGATGGACACCGACAGGCCGCGACCGAGCACGTCGGAGAGCAGCCCCACCATCACGTACTGCTCTTCGAGGATTCCGAGCACTCCTCGAATGGTCTCCACCGCGTCGAATGCCACCGCCATGCGCGATGCTCCCCCGACGAAGACCTGACCCCC
>JALZAH010000479.1 GCA_030948425.1 Actinomycetota bacterium | reverse complement strand
GTGTCGGACGATGCCGAGAGCACGCGGGCGAACATCTGGAGGAGGTGAACCGGTTGCGGCCCCTGACCAGGAGCTGCTGCCACCGCCGGGCCGGCGTTCACGTACAGGCGACCCATAAATCTGCCCGTGCCGTCGGTGATGGGGTAGCGGACGTCAAGCCGGACTTCCTCTTCGACGGGGAGGAAGCCGGTTGAGGTCTCACCACCCCAAGGGGCCAAAAGGCCGGAGGCGTGTTCAGGTCCCTCGCCACCCCGGGGGACCGGGTTGACGTAGTGGACCTCAACCTGGCTGGCCTGCGGCTGGCCACCGCCGACAGCGGCGCACATCGCTCGCAGGTGTTGAAGAAGTTCGATCATCTCGGGCCTGAGCACGTCGTACCCTGGGTAGTCGGGTGCGTCGACCGTCCGCTGCCAGTTGAGCACCACTCGATCGCCCTGAATCTGCACCATCCGGTCGCCGGCCGGCGTCTGGAACATCGTGCGCGTGCCCGCCGTGGGACCCAGTTGGAAGTTGATCGAGAACGCGCTGGCGTCTCGAACTTCAACAGGCACCTGCGGTAACACAGGTGCGTCACCATAGGTGGGGAAGCGTTCGCTGAGCCGCTCCCACAGCCGACCGACGTCGACAGACTGCAGTCCCAGCGGCGGCGAGAAGTAGACCGCCAGCGCAACCTGTTCGACCGGTGCCTTGGCGAACCTCGGGCGGGCTGTCACCTCGCATTCACCATGGTGCTCGACCTACGGCCGACGGGCCGGGAGCATCGACGAAGCGTCGATGTCGCCTCGGCTGGCATGGCCGTCCTGGCTTCCCCGATCGAGGGCTCGGCGTCAGCCAGATCGTCAGGCAACGGATCGCTCATGCTCGACCACCCCCTCCCGGGCCGGCCAGTAGGCGATCGTCCCATTGACGTCCTTCTTCCGTCGAACTCGGCGACATCCATGACGAAGATGTCGAACGGCACTGGCACAGTGACCGACGCCATCAGTCTCCCTTGCAACTCCCGGCGGCGCGCGCGGTCCAAGTGGTCGAAGACCACCATTAGGTCCACGTCGCTCTCCTCGGTCGCCTGGCCGCGGGCGACCGAGCCAAACAGGATCACCCGCCGGGGGCTGAACCCATCGACGATCTCCTCGACGATGCTGGGCACCCAGTCCCGAAGCGACAAGCGTCGTTCGCCGGCCACAAGTGGCAGGCCACCACTCCCCTTATCCCCTCGATCGCTGACCGGCATCTACGAGCCTCCCTCGGTCACACCGACGTCCGGTCGAGCGGAGAGCGCGGATCCCCACCGACTCAAGATGTACTTCTCCCGCTCCACAGCATCGAGAGCTCTGGTGCCGTTGGCGACGCGCACGAAGAACTCGGTCCGGGTCTCCTTCGGGCCTCCGGGCTTCTGGTAGATCACCTTCGCCGGCACGGGGAAACCGCACGGGTCGACCTGGACCCGGCAGAGGTCGTGGCCGTCGACGTGGTGGATGTACGGGCGGACGTTGGTGGCCGCCGCGTCGCCCATGGCGGTGGAGATGATGTTGGCCAGGTGCTGCTGGAACCAGTCCCTCGGGTCCTGGCCGGCCGAGGTCCGGCTGGCGTAGTCGGCGTCGAGACCGTGAACCGACCCGTTGTCGGCGACGCCGATGAGTAGCGTGCCGCCTTCCCGTGAGTTCAAGAAGGCGGCGATGGCCTTCAGGCTGGCCGTCTCGAGTGGCTTGAAGGTCTCGCCGCTGTCGGCGTGGGTGCGCAGACTGGACTTGTACTCCAGGTGGGCTGACTCACGGTCGGGCCCGAGGAGGTCGACAATGTTGCAATGCTCCTGGTGGGCAACCTTGGCCTTGCCCTGGATGAAGGGGAGGTAAGCGGCGAGGATGTCGGCCTGCATGGCCGGGTTGTCGATGTAGGAGAGCGCCATGTCCTCGGCCACGCCGAGCTGGTCGAGGACACTCGACTGGAGCTCCTTGCCGAGGATCAGGGCGAAGTTCTCCGGTGAGTTGGCGGCGGCCGCCTGCTGGATGTCCGATCGTTGCGTCAGCTTCTCGGCGATGGCGTCATAGAACACCCGGTCCTCGGGGTCGAAGTTGGTGCCGTAGCGCTCGTTGAGCCGTTCGATGATCTGCGACAGCGGCTCGACCTGCGGCTGGTGCAGCTTCCCGCCCCCGAAGATGGTGGTCACCTCGCCGCCTGCGTCGGAGAGCGTGACGGAGCCCTCGAAGGTCTGCTCGATCTTCAGGTGGGTGAGCTCCACCTCTGGGTCGACCGCCTCGCTACCGTCAGTGCGCAGGAACGATGCCAGCGCCTTGCAGTACAGGTAGTCACGCTCCAGCTTGGGGTCGGCGAAGGGGACCACTTGCGACAAGAGGGCGTATGTCCGGATGAACCGCTTGAGGGCGTCGGCGAACCGGTCCTTTTCGTCGCCGTCCAACTCATTGGCGCGGTCGATCGCCGGCGCCAGTGCGGCGTGGACCCGGTCGTGGGCCACCTTGCCCTTCGCCAGCAGGAGGGCGACAGTGCGCTCCACCTCGTCGGGCCACAGCACCCCGTACTCGTCGAGGTCGTGGCGGGTGTCGTAGAGCAGGTTGGGGTCGGTCGGTGGGGCGACGGTGGCCGTGTACCACGGCTCGAACGCCGCCCGGATGTCAACCTCCTCCTGGTCGACAGCGACTTCGCGCCGCATCACCGAGGTCATCCAAGCCGCTACAGCCTCCTCATTACCTCGGAGAGCTCGGTCCCCCCACCGGGGAGGCAAGAGCTTGTTCCACGACGACAGCTCCTGACTCACGACGTCCTCTACGTCGATCTCGCGCCTCAGCTCGGGGAGGACCTTCACGGGAAGCAGTATCCCTTGGGGCGCGGACGAGACAGCAAACCACCGCTCCCAAGGCAGGCGGCCTTCCCCCGCCTGCCGCCGAGGGTCACCATCCGCAGGACATCGCCCGCATTGAGCTGGATAGCGCATATGTCGGGCAGGTGCTTGGCTGGGCTCTCGCCACCGGGCAGCATCCAGTTCTCCCCTACCGCCTGGCTCACCGCCGGCGAGACCCGACGGTTGAGACAACAGGCACGAGGTGCTGGGCGACACCTTGCGTCGTCAGCACTTGTAGATCAGCTGCGTTCCTCGCCGCCGACGACACCCGGTCCCCACTCTTCGCCAGCAGCTTTGCGCCTCGGCGCGGTGCTCAACGGTCCAGGCGCGCTGCCGACGGCAAGCAGAGGCATTTGTGAAGGGTCCAGCCCGGCGAGCCAGTGACGCCATGCGACGTCACGGTAACACCAGTCAGGGTAGCGAGCAGTCCGCGAAGTCAGCGGGCGCCCTCCTCTCCTCGCCGGGCGCGATCCCAAGCCTCGACGTCCTGTCGGAGCCACAGGAGCGGTCGCTTCGGCCCCAGGTTGACCACCGGCCTTGGCATATCAGGGTACCGGCGCTGGTACAGGCTGACGCTGTTCGGCTGCGCCAGGCCGAGGATCTCGGCCACGCCACGCGCGTCGATCAAGTCCTCAGTGCGGACAAGCGGGCTCACCCCTTCAGTCTATACCTGTTGACAGCATCCCAGACAGGGTGCTAGTATCTAGGTATAGACACCAGGTGGCCCCGGCGGTGCGCTAACACCCCGGGGCCTGGCCAAGACCATCAGGAGGTCCCGACATGGCCGAGCATACGTTCACTCATCTCGCCTTCGATGCGCTGGAAGGCCGACTGACCGTCACCGTCGAGGAAGCAGCCAGCGTCCTCGGACTCGGGCGCAGCGCCGCCTACGAGGCCGCTCGGCGGGGTGAGATCCCCAGCCGCCGGCTCGGCCGGCGAATCGTCGTCCCGGTACCACTGCTGCGGCCCTGCATAGGGCAGCGCCCAGGCGGCTCACCTGCTCAATGCGACCGCGCGGTCCAGGGTGTCCCCAGAAATCTCGGCAGCGCGGTTGGGAGCCTCACTTAGCGACCCTGATCCGTCCACGCTGACCCCGTCACGGGACCGGAACGAGCTGGCACCGGCCTCGAACAGGATGCCACTGTTGTAAGTACAGTGGTGTAGTGATTCTTGATGCGCTGGTGGTGGCTCGACCCTACCGGGGGACGCGGCGATGGCAGGCACTCTCGCGCTGACGAGCAACGTCCTTCCGGTCGGCTTCGCGGCCGAAACGTTCACGGCTTGGGCGCGGCCGGTCGGCGACGACGAGGACCTCAGAGCGCTCCGGGAGGCGGCTGCTCGGCCAACCGCTGCTGGTAGATGAACACAAGCGTGTCCACTCCCTCGCCGACGGCCGCACCAGCACGACCTGGTACGCCGTCGTCGACGCCAACCGCCGCGATGACGGTCGCCGCCGCCAGAAGTGGCACGGCGGCTTTCGGACCCACAAGGAGCCGAGTCAGCCCTGGCCAAGATCTTGGGCGAGGTCGTCTCGGGCCGCTACGTCGAGCCCAGCAACGTCATCTTCGGCGACCTGGATCAGGAACACCTGGCTGCCGAACATGCGGACCCAGGTCAAGGCCAGCACCTGGAACTCGTATGACCGCAACCTCCGGCTCCACGTGCTGCCAGGATCGGGCACCTCAGCGTGCAGGCCGTCAGCCCCAAGACCCCATCCGATACCTGCACGCCACCCTGCACAAGGCGTTCGCCGAGGCCGTCGATCTCGGTCTCCTGGCCACCAACCCGGCAGTGCGGGCCAAGCCGCCCAGGCCCAACCGCATGAAGCCATCGAGATGCACTGCTGGGACGCCGGCGACCTCGGCAAGTTCCTCCTGCGCATCGAGGGCCACCGGCTCCAGGCCGCATTCCACCTGGCTGCTATGACCGGCATGCGCCGGGGCGAGGTGCTCGGCCTGCGGTGGGCTGACCTCGACGCTTCCCGTCTGGCCGTGCGCCACACTCTCGTGTCGGTGCCTACCAGCTCAAGGAATCGACGCCGAAGACCCACCAGGCCAGGGGCATCGACCTCGACGCCGGCCCGTGGAGATGCTCCGCGCCCATCGGAACCGCCAGCAGTCGGAGCCGGAGGGCTGGGGACCCGGCCACCAGACGGACAGGGACCTGGTGTTCCGACGGGACGACGGGTCGCCGGTCCATCCCGATTCGTTCAGCCAAGCCTTCGAGGCCCTCGTCCGGTCCTCAGGGCTGCCTCGCATGCCCGGGATGCAGGCGGAAGCGGCCGCGCTGATCGCCCGCCTGGTGGGAGGCGAACGGTGAGCCAGGAACCACGGAGCTGCTGTGTCCGACGATCCTGGCACGAGCCGGTCGTCCATAAGCCCGACAGCGGGCTCGGCATCCGGCGGTCTGATCGCTGCACGGCTTCGGCACCTTAGACAGCCAACCGGCGACGCCGACTTCCTAACACCAAGCCGGCCCGAAGG
>JALZAH010000451.1 GCA_030948425.1 Actinomycetota bacterium | reverse complement strand
GTCAATCGCGGCGAAGCCGCGATGCGGCTCATCCGGGCGGCTCGAGAAGTCGAGGTTGAACAGGGGGCGCCCCTGACGACCATCGCCTTTTACACCGACGTGGAGCGCACCGCCATGTTCGTTCGTGCGGCTGACGTGGCGGTGCGCATCCACAGCGCCGAGAAGAACGCCTACCTGGACTACGAGGTACTCGAGGCTGCCCTTCGCGACAGCGGCGCGGACGCCGTGTGGGTGGGCTGGGGGTTCGTGTCGGAGGACCCCCAATTTGCCGACCTGGTGGAGCGCATGGGCCTCACCTTCATCGGCCCGAGCGGGGAGGTGATGCGCAAGCTCGGTGACAAGATCGGTGCCAAGCGCCTGGCCGAGAAGGTCGGTGTGCCCGTCGCCCCGTGGAGCGGTGGCCCGGTCACCAGCGCCGAGGAGGCCCACCGCCACGCCGAGTCCATCGGGTTCCCCCTGATGGTCAAGGCCGCCGCGGGCGGTGGTGGGCGGGGCATCCGCCGGGTGGAGGACGACGGTGGGCTTGAAGCGGCGTTCGAGAGCGCTCGGCGCGAGGCGGCCAGCAGCTTCGGTGACGACACCGTGTTCATGGAGCCGGTGATCACCGAGGGTCGACACATCGAGGTGCAAGTCGTCGCCGACGGCCAGGGAGGGGTTTGGGCCGTCGGCGTGCGAGATTGCTCCATCCAGCGCCGGAATCAAAAGGTGATCGAGGAGTCGGCGTCCACCGCTCTTGACGCCAGTGGCGAGGAGCGAGCGAGAGTGGCGGCGGTGGCGTTGGCCACGGAGAGCGGGTACCGGGGGGCGGCGACCGTCGAGTTCCTCTATCAGCCTGGCCAGGACCGCTTGGCGTTCCTGGAGGTCAACACCCGCCTTCAGGTGGAGCATCCCGTCACCGAGGTGACGACCGGCGTCGACTTGGTCAAGCTCCAGTTGCACATCGCCGCTGGCGGTCGCCTGGAGGGCGAGCCCCCGCCGCCGCGCGGCCACGCCATCGAGGTGCGGCTCAATGCCGAGGACCCCGAGCGTGACTTCGCGCCGGCACCGGGCACCGTCGAACACCTGGTGTGGGCTTCGGGGCCCGGTGTGCGGGTCGAGACCGGCCTGGCCCAGGGTGACGTCATCCCCGCCGAGTACGACTCGATGATCGCCAAGGTCATCGGTTACGGGCGCAACCGTTCCGAGGCGCGCGCACGGGTCCTGCGGGCCCTGCTGGAGACGACGGTGGTCATCCGGGGGGGGATGACCAACAAGGCGTTCCTGGCCGGACTGCTCGAGCATCCCGACGTGGTCGCCGGACGGTTCGACACGGCCTGGCTGGACCGGTTGATGGGGGGCGACTACCAGCCGCCGCAGCGGCGCGCCGTAGCCCTCATCGCCACCGCCATCGACGCCTACGACGCCAATCGCATTGCAGAGCGGGAACGGTTCTTCCTCTCTGCGCTCAGGGGTCGGCCCCAGACCGACATGGATCTCGGTCACCGGGTAGACCTGAGGCTCAGCGGAGCGTCGTACCGCTTCGAGGTGTACCAGATAGGGCCGCGTCGCTACCGCTTGGCGGTCGATGGCTGCCGGGTCGACGTCGATGCCGAGCGAGGTGGGCCCTTCGAGCGGCGCCTGGTCGTCGCCGGCCTCCCGTTCCGGGTGGTGTCGATCCGCCAGGGGGCGGAGACGCTGGTCGAGGTGGACGGGCTGCCCCACCGCGTGTCTCAGGACGACGGCGGCCTGGTGCGTGCCCCCTCGCCGGGCGTCGTGGTCCACATCGCCGTCTCCGATGGTGACGAGGTGGAGGCGGACGATCTCCTGGCCACGCTCGAGAGCATGAAGATGGAGGTGGCCCTGCGAGCACCTGTCGCCGGGCGGGTACGCGAAGTGCTGGGCGTGGTCGGCGCGCCGGTCGATTCGGGGAGCGCGCTGTTCCGCCTCGAAGCGAAGCAGGAGGAGGGCACCGAGCCCGACGACGACGACCGCGCCGACTTCTCCGAGCTCACCACGTCAGATTCCGACGACCCGCGCATCAGTGTGGCCGCCCAACTCGCCGAGCTGCGCTCCCAGGTCCTCGGCTATGACTACAGCGATGAGGAGGCTCGCCGCAGCGTCGCCGGCTACCGTCGGCACCGCTCCGAGGTGGACCCCGACGAGCCCGACACACTGCGCTTTGAGCTGGCGGTGCTCAACGCCTTCGCCGATGTCGTCCTGCTCAACCGGAACCGGCGCACCGGCGAGGACGAAGCCGCCGAGGACGTCCACAGCCCACGAGAGTTCTTTCACGCGTTCCTGCGGACCATGGACACCACCCGAGCAGGCCTGCCGTCGAGCTTCGAGGACAAGCTCAGCTCCGCGGTGGCCGACTACGAGGTGGACGGGCTCGAGCACACTCCGGCGCTGGAGGAGGCGCTGCTGTGGATGTTCCTCGCCCAACGGCGCAGCACCACGCTGCTTCCTGCGGTCCTGGCCATCCTCGGCTTCCACCTTGAGCATCCCGAGATCCCCGCCGAGTTGCGTCAAGGGTTGCTCGACACCCTGGACCGGGTGATCCTGGCCACCCAGCTGCGCCATCCCGTGGTCGGGGCGTTGGCCCGCAGCGTCCGGTTCCGCCTCTTCGATGAGCCACTCATCCACGCCGGGCGCGATGAGACCCTGGAGGTGATGCGCGAGCACCTCTCGGTCATGGCTGCCACCAGCGACCCCGAGGAGCGCACGGCGAGGATGGAGGTGCTCGTCTCCTGCCCGCAGCCGCTCATTCGCCTGATGGCGGGGCTGAGCGAGGACCAGGACACGGAGCGACGAGAGCTGATCGAGGTCCAGACCCGCCGCTACTACCAGATGCGGGACCTGACCGACGTCTCCTGCTTCGATCGTGGCGGACGGCGGATGGTCACCGGTACCTTCGAGGAGGCGGGCCAGCGAGTGGTCATCGTCAGCGCCGATGTGGCCACGGCGGGCTCGGCCGACCTCGCCGCCGTCCTCGCCGCGGTCAGTGAGGAAGTGGGCGCATCGGCCGCCGGGGTGGCCGACGTGTACGTGCAGGATGGCGCCGGAGCGCCGGCGGGTGGTCAAGAGCTCGGTGCGCGCATCGGTGACGCACTGGCCGCCGGAGCAGTCTCCGACGGGCTGCGCCGAGTCACCGTCTCAGTCCCGACGGGCGCCATGCACATGTCCCGCCACACCTTCGAGCGCGATGGCGCCGGCTTCGCCGAGAACCTGATCCTTCGTGACCTGCACCCGATGATCGCCGAGCGCCTCGACCTTTGGCGGCTGGCCGAGTTCGACCTGCGGCGCCTGCCGGCCCCCGAAGACGTCTACCTCTTCGAGGCCAAGGCCCGCACCAACCCCGACGATCGGCGCCTGGTGGCGCTCGCCGAGGTGCGCGACATCACACCCCTACGGGACGGAAAGGGGTCGGTGACGGCCATCCCCGCCCTCGAGCAGGTGCTCGACAGCTGCCTGGACGGGATGCGAAGGGCCATCGCCGACATCGCATCGCCCGAGCCCCCCCAGTGGAACCGCATCGTCCTTCACGTGTGGCCGTCCATCGACCTGGACCAGGACGAACTGCTCTCCATGGCCCGCACCCTGGAACCTCGCACCGGTGACGTGGGACTCGAGCAGGTGGGCATCCAGGGTCAGATCAGGGACCCCGACGGGAGCCGCGACGTGCGACTGCGGATGGCCCGGTCGGCGGGCGCCGGCCTGACCTTCGAGATGACCTCGCCGCCAGAGGCCCCATTGAAGCCTCTCGACTCGTACGCCCAGCTGGTGCTGCGGGCCAGACGGCGAGGGGCCGTGTACCCCTACGAGCTGATCCCGTTGCTCCTCGGCCAAGCGGGCGACCCCGTCGTCGCCGTCGAGGGCCCTCCCCGGGCCAATGCCGAGTTCCGCGAGCACGACCTGGGCGACGACGGTGAGTCCCGGGTCGTGGAGCGCCCCTACGGCGAGAACAAGGCAGCCATCGTCTTCGGGACCGTCACCACGCCGACCACGCGCTACCCCGAGGGGATGACCAGGGTGGTGATCCTCGGTGATCCCACCAAGGCCCTCGGCTCCGTCTCCGAACCGGAGTGCCGGCGCATCGTTGCCGCCATCGACCTGGCCGACTCGCTCGGCGCACCGCTCGAGTGGTTCGCCGTGTCGTCGGGGGCCAAGATCTCCATGGACAGTGGCACCGAGAACATGGACTGGGTGGCGCGGGTGCTGCGACGCCTTATCGAGTTCACCCAGGGGGGTGGCGAGGTCAACGTGGTGGTGACAGGCATCAACGTCGGGGCCCAGCCGTACTGGAACGCCGAGGCGACGATGCTGATGCACACCAAGGGCGTCTTGATCATGACTCCCGACAGCGCCATGGTCCTCACCGGCAAGCAGTCTCTCGAGTACTCCGGCGGCGTGGCCGCCGAGGACAACTTCGGCATCGGCGGCTACGACCGCATCATGGGTCCCAACGGCCAGGCCCAGTACTGGGCCTCGGACGTGACCGAGGCGTGCCGCATCCTCTTGACCCACTACGACTACGCCTACGTCGCTCCCGGTGAGCGCTTCGCTCGCAGAGCGTCGAGCGACGATCCCATCGACCGCGACGTTGGGCGCAGCCCGCACGACCACGAGAGCAGTGATTTCACCTCCGTCGGGGAGATCTTCTCGCCCGAGACCAACGCCGAACGCAAGAAGGCATTCGATGTCCGAACCCTGATGAAAGCCGTCATCGACCGTGACTGCACCCCCCTCGAGCGATGGAGCGGGATGGTCGACGCTGAGACATCGGTGGTCTTCGATGCCTTTCTGGGGGGTTGCGCCATCACCCTCATCGGGATCGAGTCGCGCCCGGTGTCGCGCCTCGGCCTCCCACCCACCGACGGGCCCGAATCGTGGTCCGGCGGCACGCTGTTCCCGATGTCGTCCAAGAAGGTGGCGCGTGGGGTGAACGCAGCCAGCGGGAACCGGCCGGTGGTGGTGCTCGCCAACCTTTCGGGTTTCGACGGGTCCCCGGAATCCCTGCGCCGGCTGCAGCTGGAGTACGGCGCCGAGATCGGGCGGGCCGTGGTCAACTTCGACGGGCCCATCGTGTTCTGCGTGGTCTCCCGCTACCATGGCGGGGCGTTCGTGGTGTTCTCGAGTGTCCTCAATGACAGCCTCGAAGTGGCAGCGGTCGACGGGTCATACGCGTCGGTGATCGGAGGCGGGCCGGCCGCAGCCGTGGTCTTTGGCGGTGAGGTGAGGAAACGGACTGAGGCCGACCGGCGGGTGGCCGACCTGGGATCTCGGATCACCCAAGCCGACGAAGGAGAAGCTGCCCGGCTCCGAGCGGAGCTCGAAGATCTGCGGCCCGCCGTGCGGGCCGAGAAGCAGGCCGAGGTCGCCGCCGAGTTCGACCGAATCCACAGCGTGGAACGGGCCCGAGAGGTCGGCTCGGTCGATGTCATCATCGAGCCCGGGCGGCTGCGTCCCTACCTCGTCGAGGCGGTTGAGCGTGGCGTGAGCCGCACAGACCAGGTCCGGCGATGACAGGCTCTCGCGAGATAGGGTGGGTGAGTTGGCGCGGGGTGGCGCTGCGAGTGAAGTGTTCCGGGCCGTCCTGCCGCTGTTGACCTGATGTTCGAGTGAAGCAACCAGAGGTAGGCGATTCCGTGGTCCTGACGTCCGACACCGAGCAGCTGTCCATTGACACCATCCGGACCTTGGCCATGGACTCGATCCAAAAGGCCAACTCTGGTCATCCGGGCCTGCCGATGGCCATGGCGCCCGCCGCCTTCGTGCTGTTTCGCCACATCATGCGGCATGATCCTGGCGATCCGGCGTGGCCCGATCGCGATCGGTTCGTGCTCAGCGCCGGCCACGGTTCGATGTTGCTCTACGCCGTGCTGCACCTGAGCGGCTACGACCTGTCGATGGGTCAGCTGGAGCGGTTCCGCCAGTGGGAGTCGATCACTCCCGGCCACCCGGAGGTCGACCGGACCAATGTCACGCCGGGCGTTGAGCTCACCACCGGTCCGCTGGGTCAGGGTTTTGCCAACGGCGTGGGCATGGCCATGGCGGAGCGGTTCCTGCGCGAGCGCTATGGCTCGGAGGTCATGGATCACCGGATCTACGCCATCGTCTCGGACGGGGACCTGATGGAGGGCATAGCGTCCGAGGCGGCGTCGCTGGCCGGCCAGCTCGGGCTTGGCCGGCTCGTGTATCTCTATGATGACAACGACATCTCCCTCGACGGGCCGACGTCGTTGAGCTTCGACCGCGAGAACGTCGATCAGCGCTTCGAGGCCTACGGCTGGCATGTGCAGGACGTTCACGACGCCAACGACGTGGTTGCGTTGGAGACGGCGATCCGCGCCGCGCAGAAGGTGGAGGATCAACCGTCGCTGATCCGTGTCAAGTCGGTGATCGGTTACCCCTCGCCCAACAAGTCCGGGACCTCCAAAGCCCACGGCGCAGCCCTCGGCGACGAGGAGGTGGCGTTGACCAAACAGGTGATGGGCTGGGACCCGGCCAAGACGTTCTTCGTGCCCGACGGGGTCTACGAGGCGTTCAGCATGGTCGACGAGGGTGCCCGGGCCCATGGGGAGTGGAACGAGCGCTTCGAGCGTTGGCGTGGCGAGGATCCCTCCCGCTCCCGTGAGTGGGACCTGGCCTGGGCGGGCCGACCCCTGCCCGGGCTGGCCGACGCTCTGCCGTCCGCTTGGGACAAGGAGAAGGTGTCGACGCGTGGTGCCGGCGGGAAGGTGATGGCCGCCTTCGAGCCCTTCACTCCGACGATGGTCGGCGGGGCCGCCGACCTGACCACCTCAACCATGACCGTGTTTCCCGAGTCCGACCGCTTCAGCGCCGAGCGCTCGGGGCGCAACGTGTTCTTCGGCGTTCGGGAGCACGCCATGGGCGGCGCCGTCAACGGACTGGCGGCGCACGGCGGGATCGTGCGACCCTACGGGTCGACGTTCCTGCAGTTCTCCGACTACATGCGCGCCTCGATCCGCCTCTCGGCGCTCATGGGTCTCAAGGTGGCCTGGGTCTACACCCACGACTCGGTCGCCCTGGGCGAGGACGGCCCGACGCACCAGCCGATCGAGCACCTGGCGGCGCTGCGGGCCATCCCCGGAATCGTGGTGCTGCGTCCAGGCGACGCCGCCGAGACCGCTGAGGCCTGGCGTGTCATCCTTGAGGACCTCGAGGGGCCGGCCGTGATGACCCTGTCGCGACAGGATCTTCCGGTGCTCGACCGTTCGCCCGGCGGCTATGCGTCGGCCGCTGGGGTGGGGCGCGGCGCCTACGTGCTCGCCGACGCCGACGCGGCCCGGGCGACGATCGTCGCCACCGGTAGCGAACTGTGGGTTGCCCTGGCCGCTCGCGACCACCTCGAGATGGCGATTCGCATCGTGTCGATGCCGTCCTGGGAGCTCTTCGAGCAGCAGGACGACCAGTACCGGGCCAGCGTGCTCCCCCCGACCCTGCCCACCCTGGCGGTGGAGGCGGGGATAGCGATGGGATGGGAGCGCTACGCCGACGATGTCGTGTCGATCGAGCGCTTCGGCGCCTCGGCACCGGGCCAGATGGTGCTCGACGAGCTCGGCATCACCCCGGACAACGTCGCCGACCACCTGCGCAGGCTTCTCGACCAATGAGCGAAGCCATCGAGGGCGCTCCGCGCCCAGAGGACGCTCCGGACCCAGAAGGTGAGTCATGAGATCGTTTCGCGCCGTGGTGGCCGACGGGGACGGCCCCGCCAACCTTCAGGATCTGACCGACGCCGACCTGCCCGACGACGCCGTCACCGTGGAGGTGAGCCACTCATCGCTCAACTACAAAGACGGCCTGGCGGTGACCAACAAGGCCAAGATCGCCCGCAGCTTCCCGATGATCTGTGGCATCGACCTGGCTGGTACCGTCGCCGAGTCCACCGACCCGGCGTGGTCGGTCGGTGACGAGGTCGTTGTCAACGGCTGGGGCCTGTCGGAGACCCACGCCGGCGGTTACACCGAGCGTCAGAGAGTGAAGCCGGGGTGGCTGACACGGCGACCTGAGGGGCTCAGCGCGGTGCAAGCCATGGCCATCGGCACCGCCGGGCTCACCTCCATGCTGTGTGTGCTCGCTCTCGAGGGCCACGGGCTGAGCAGCGGCGACGAAGGGGAGGTCCTCGTCACCGGAGCGGCCGGCGGAGTAGGCAGCGTGGCCGTTGCCATCCTCTCCCATCTCGGCTACCGGGTGGTGGCGTCGACGGGCCGGCCCCAGACCCACGACCACCTACGGGCGCTGGGAGCCACGTCGTTTGTCGAGCGCTCCGAGCTGGCCGCGGAATCCACCAAGGCGCTCGACGCCGAGCGGTGGACGGCGGCCATCGACACCGTGGGCAGCACCACCCTGGCCTCGGTGCTGCGACAGATCCGCTACCGGGGGGCGGTGGCTGCCTGCGGCCTGGCCGGTGGCAACGACCTGCCCATCACCGTTCTGCCGTTCATCCTCCGCAACGTGGCCCTGCTCGGCGTCGACTGCGCGCAATGCCCGGCCGACGTCCGCTCCGAGGCGTGGAGGCGCCTGGCCAGCGATCTTCCCGTCGAACAACTCGATTCCGTCACCACCGTGGAACCTCTCAGCCGGGTTGGGGAGCTGGCCGAAGCCATCCTGGCCGGACAGACCCAGGGCCGCGTGGTGTTCGACACCCATGCCTGAGGCAAGCCCTGGAGGAGGCTCACAAGGCACCGAGGCCTACGGGGCCGACAGCGTCGCCCTCCATCTTCTCGGAGCTACCCAGGCTGCTGCGCTGGCGTGCATACCGTGGGTTGGCCGTGGCGACAAGGAGGCTGCGGACGGTGCGGCAGTGGCGGCTATGCGGGAGATCCTGGGAACCGTCCCGGGCCGGGGGCGGGTGGTGATCGGCGAGGGCGAGAAGGACGAGGCACCCATGCTGTACTCCGGGGAGGAGGTCGGTGACGGCCACGGGCCTGCTTTCGAACTGGCCATCGACCCGCTGGAGGGCACCGACTACTGCGCCAGCGGCCTCGACGGCGCCATCTCGGTTCTGGCCGCCGGGCCACCGGACGCCCTTTGGGCCACGTCGGGCTACTACATGGACAAGCTGATCGTCGGTCCGGGCGCCAGAGGGACGATCGACGTGAACGCCCCGGTGGACCACAACCTGGACCGGGTAGCCGAAGCTCTGGGCAAGGATGTCAGCGACCTCGTCGTGGTGGTCCTCGACAAGCCTCGACACGAGGAGGTGATCGCCCACATCCGGGAGAAGGGGGCGGGGGTGCTGGCCGTCCCCGCCGGCGATGTCATGGGCTCCCTACGGGTACTGGTACCCAACGGCGGAGCCGACCTTGCCCTCGGGGTGGGGGGCACGCCCGAGGGAGTGATCACGGCTTGTGTGACCCGGCTCCTGGGCGGTGACATGCAGGCCAAACTTGCTCCCCAGAGTGGCAAGGAGCGAGCGGGCCTCGAAGCGGAAGACGCAGACCTCGACCGGGTGCTCAGCGTCGAAGATCTGGTTCGCAGCGGGGACTGCACGTTCATCGCCACCGGCATCACCTCGAACCCGCTGCTCCCGGCCCCCGAGCAGACGCCGTGGGGCTGGCGGACCCACTCGTTTGTCGTCACCCCTCGCCACCCCGGCCTGGTGGTGGAGGCTCTCCCCACCACCGCTGGGCCATAGGAATGCGCGACGATGACGAATGAGGATGCTGACCTGCCTGTAGGCGAAACCATGAATCGACCGACACCTTGCGCTGCGAGGGGTCCCGCTCACCGGGAGTTACGACATGAATGACCGAGCACTCAGCGATGTTGCCGCCGTGATGGTTGACCAGGGCAAGGGCGTTCTCGCCGCCGACGAGAGCGTTGCCACCATCTCCAAGCGCTTCAAGGCGGAGGGGATCGAATCCACCGAGGAGTCACGTCGTTCCTATCGGCAACTGCTCTTCTCTGACGAGGAGCTGCCATCGACGGTCAGCGGGGTGATCCTCCACGAGGAGACCCTTGGCCAGCGAAGCGACGACGGGACCCCGTTCCCACAGTTCCTCGACGCCCGGGGCATCCTGCCCGGCATCAAGGTCGACATCGGCACCCGCCCGTTGATCGGGGCGCCCGGCGAACTGATCACCAACGGACTCGACGGCCTCGACGACAAGATCGCCGGCTACCGCGGCGCCGGGGCGCGCTTTGCCAAATGGCGGGCTGTGCTTCGCATCGGTGCGGGAATGCCGAGCCCCTGGGCACTGCGGGCCAACGCCGACGCGCTGGCCCGTTACGCCGGACTGTGCCAAGAGGGCGATCTGGTGCCGATCGTCGAGCCTGAGGTGCTGATGGAGGGCGACCACGACCTCGACACCTGTGCGCAGGTGACCCGCCGAGTCCTGGCCGAGGTCATCGGTGCCTTGGTGACCGCCGGCGTCGATCTGCGGGCCATGATCCTCAAACCGTCGATGGTGGTCCCCGGCGGCGACGGTCCGCCGGCGTCGGTGAGCGATGTGGCCGCCGCCACCATCCGCTGCCTGCTCGACACCGTCCCCGCATCGGTCCCCGGGGTGGCGTTCCTCTCCGGCGGTCAACCCGGTCCGCTGGCCACCGCCCACCTCGACGCCATCGTCCGCCAAGGTCCCCATCCATGGGGCGTCACGTTCTCCTTCGGGCGGGCACTCCAAGACGAGCCTCTCCGGATCTGGAATGGTCAGCAGACCAACGTCGACGCGGCCCAAGCGGCCTTGATCGTCCGAGCGCGTTGCAACGCAGCAGCGGCGCTCGGGCGTTATGACGAGGCCCTGGAAAAAGCGTCCTGACTGCGGTGCCACCGCCAGGCGTCACCGCAGTCGAAAGACACCGGCTCGTCATCACCTCAAAGGAGGCGCAAACCACATGTCGGATGCCCTGAGGCTGCCACGTCGGGAACCCCTCGTACTCGCCGACCTGTTACCAGGAACCCTCGTGCGAGACGCCTTGCTCGTGCTCGGTGCCGCCGGGTTCGTCGGGGCGCTCGCCCAGATCTCGATCCCCCTGTCCTTCACGCCCGTTCCGATCACTGGCCAGACGCTCGGCGTGCTCGTTGCGGGCACGGCGCTCGGCTGGAAGCGAGGGGCCGCCGCCATGACCCTGTACGGGTTGGCGGGGCTCGTCGGCGTTCCGTGGTTTGCCAGCCACTCCAGCGGATACGTGGGGGCGTCATTCGGCTACATCGTGGGATTTGTGCTGTCCGCGGCGTTGTGTGGCTTCCTTGCCGAGCGGGGCGCCGACCGGTCCCTTGTCAAGTCCGTCCCGGTCATGGTGGCCGGTGAGATCGTGATGTACACGGTCGGGGTGATCTGGCTGGGCGTGAGCCTTCAGGTGGGGCCGGCGAAGGCGATCGCTCTGGGGCTGACTCCCTTCCTCGCCGGTGACGCCATCAAGGCCGCGCTGGCCGCAGTGATGCTCCCCGGAGCGTGGAAGATCACCGACAAGCGCTGACCCGGCCAGAGTCCACTGCCGGGAACTCACTGGTCACGAAGCGTCGGACGCCGGGCTCCTCGGCCCGGCCCCTTTCGCCTCGTGTCGGGCGACATCTCTTGCGTGTCACGGGTGCTATCTGTTTTCTTCTTATAGCCGTCGCCCCCGAGCCTGGCATCCCCCGGCTGGCTGCTCCGGGGCGGCGGCCAGTTCTCGTGAATGAGAGCATGGGCGGCCTACGGTGCATCGCAACGCTGCAAACAGCACTGAAACAACACTGCGACAACACTGCAACAACATTGATCTCGACTACGGGATTCTCCTACTGAAGTATATGTATTCAAGCTATAGGAAATGGTCATCTATTAGTAGCTGAGATTGCCGCTTCCATCCGTCGGTAATATGATCGGTGAAGTCCCAGATCGTGGTGCCCGGGGGGGGCCGAAGTGGCAAAGACCAGCTGCGGCAATGGGGACGCTTACACGTCGTTGACGGGACAGATCATGGAGGCCCACACTTGAGCACTGACCGGATCCAGCCTGGCGCAGGTACGTACCGACCGCCCACCATCGACGAGATCGATCCCAGCTTCATCTACCTGAGCCCCACCGTCATGGAGACATCGGAGTTCGAGGCGACCGACACCTACGACGACCCCGTCGAGCCGGGCGTGATCGACTCGTTCGACTATGCCAAGCCCCGCGGCGACGTCATCGCTCGGGCCGAGACGTTCCTCGACGGCATCGGGAACCGGCTGGGCAACCTGGCCACGGTCTACGACCGGGTGTTCGCCATCATGGAGGCGAAACGTTACCGGGCGGGGACGATGACCCAAACGCGCTTCGCTGAGAACAAAGAGCTGTTTCGCCCGGTCCTCGAAGGCCACATCAACGATGGGGCACCGCTCGAGTTCGTCCTCCCCTCCTTTCCCTACAAGTTCTCCAACCCGGTGAAGGTGGCCCGCAAGGCGCCGGACATGGCCGAGATCCTGTGCCTGTCGCAGTTGTACGAGATCTGCCACTGTCTGAGCTCGGTCTACGACGGGGGGGCCCGGTTCGTGATCATCTCCGACGGTCACCTCTATCACAAGATGTTCGGCATCAGTGAGTACGAGGCGGTGGAGTTCCGGGACCAGGTCAAGGAGATGATCTCCCTTCTCGGTTTCGCCGACAGCATCGACATCGTCGACATGCACGACCTGATCCGCTCCCACCAGGAGCGCTACGACCTGATCTGGCATGAGCTGGAGCCGGTGTTCGGAAAGTGGTGGGAACAGAACCCGGACAACGAGCGGGTGTGTTCCCTGATCAAGAGCTCGGCCCCCAACATCAACACCGCCGGGGAGGTCACCCATGACCTGGTCCAGATGGCGACCAAGGACATCCTTCATGACACCGACGAAGACGAAACCCTGGCCAACTTCCAGAAGATCCGCGATCGCGTCCGGGAGAGGAGTGAAGACGGGGCGTTGGAGTTCGCTCTCACCCTCTACACCCTCAAAGAGCTCGCCTTGGTGGAGCGGTGCTACCCCCAGGCGATCAGGGCCACCGTGCACCCCAAGCCGGAGCAGTGGGGCATCCACCTGGTGAACCGCCAGACCCGGGTCTTCCCGTGGCAGGGCGTTGCCGTCCACAAGGCGAGCAATGACCGCTGGACGGTCAAGTACGAGTCCGAGGCGATACGGAGACGGGCGACCCCCATCCACATCAAAGGGGAGCTCTTCCCCTTCTACTACGAAGAGGAAGGGTGAGAGCGGAGCCCGAGGCCGGATTCGAACCGACGACCTGACGCGTTACGATGCGTCTGCTCTTCCAGACCTGAGCTACTCGGGCGAAGGAACAGTAGGGCAGATCGGCGGTCGGAACAAGAAAAGGCCCAAGCGGACGGGATCATCCCGCTGGAGCCGGAGCCGCCCGGCGCACGGCGATCAAAGCGCCTGAGACGATGGGCAGGCTGGCCACGGCGATGGCCACGCCCAAGATGCCCACCGTCGTCAAGCCGAAGCCCACCAGGACGGTCACTACGGCGCCGGTCGCCCCCGAGAGCAGGTCGGCGAAGCCCAACAGCTTGCCCCTCTCGGCAGCGCTGGCGCTCCCCGCCAGAACCGTGGTGGCAGCCACGTAGGCCAAGTTCCAGGCCAGGCCGATGGCGAACATGATGAGCGTGGTGAGCGGGACACTCGCCATGGAGCCGCCCAACCCGAGACATGAGACCCCGAGAAAGACCACGCCGACGACCAACGATCGCCTGGCCCCGAACCGGTCGATGAACCGGCCGACCACCAGGAACAACCCGAACATACCCACGAAGTGGGCGCTGAGGACGGGGAAGATCGAACCGCGGCTGTGGCCGTGGTCGACCAGGGCCGTGCCGACCATGGTCATCAGCGAGACCATCGCTGTCCAGCTGGCCACCGCAGCCAACAGGGCGACGCCTACCCCGGGACGGCGCACGATGGCGCGCAGCGCCTCGGGCGGAGCGTTCTCCGCCTCGGTGTCGGGTGCCACGGTTGCGGCCAGGCTCTGGGGGTCAGGCCGGAGCTGGGTCATGAGCAACAGACCGCCGGCGGTGAAGCTGGCGGCACCCACCCAGGCAAAGCCGAGAGACGAGCTCTGCACCCCGCCACCAGACACCAGGGGGATGAAGATCGCCGGGCCGAGCAGGGCCCCGAAGACGGCGCCGAAGAGGACGACGGAGATCCCCCAGGCCCGCCGCTCGGGGGGGTACATGTCGGCGGCTGCGGTTCGGCTGAGCATGACCGTGCCGAGCGAGACCCCGACAAGGACGAAGCCGATGAGAACCGCGGGCATGGAGGAGCCAAAAGTCCCCAGGGCGGTGATCAGCGAGCCCGCCGTCCCCGCCGCGAAGCCTCCGGCGAGCACCTTGACCCGTCCGTAGCGGTCCATAGCTCGCCCCGCTGGAAGAGCGGCCAGCGCCCCGCTGGCCAGGAACACCCCAGGAGCCAGGCCAACAAGGTTCTTGGGGCCACCGGCAGCCTCAAACGTCAGAGGGGCAACAGCGGCAGCGAGCTCTGACATGCCGTAGAGGGCCGCCAGGCCGGCGGCCAGGACCAAAACGTGGTGGCGGACCAGTCGTCGGAGCTGGTCAGGACCCAGGGACGCAACGTCCAGGGATCCTGACCGCCGTCTCAGCGCCATCCGAGACGGCCACAGCCGTGGGCAACGCCCGGCCACCCCAGCACCTGAGGCCCCTGGTCGCGCATGCAACGGCCTCGCCGCCCTGCCTCCACCCACCCGGCAGTGAGACGGTCGGTGACCTGCGAACTCACCGGGCCGCAGCTGACCGGGCGTAGCGGTGCGCTCATGCGATCGGTTCCTTTCGCCTTGCTCACGACGGACAGACCGCCTCGGGTCACCATGAACCTTACGTATGACGGACGGCCACCAGAGGCGTAAGCCCGACACCCCTAGGTTAGGGCGTGGCTTGCACGATGCCCATATGGTCGGCACCGGTGGCCGGCGCCGGATCACGCTGGCCTTGAAGGGAGGCGGGATGTCCTGCTCGCTGCCCGAGGCGTGGATCGGAGCCGAGGTGTGGTGCCGGGTGCAGGGCGAGGAGCTGGTCAGGGTCAGCTGGGGCCGAGACGCTCTACCAGTACCTGCCGCCGCGTCGTCGAGCGGCGGCTTGGTCCAAAGTCCGGGCTTGCCAAATCCCTCGGCGGAGGTGTCGGTATAGACGCGCCTTCGTGGGCAGCCCGTGTGCCCCGGGACGCTACCGCAGAGGTCGTTTCACTTGTACCGGCGAAACGGCAGGCTCCACGTCCGAATGGCACGGACAGTGGATCGGTGGTGGCATGCTGGTGTTGTGGAATCGCTGCTCGACCGGGCCCTGAATCTGGAGGATCTCTATGCCACGCCCGATGACGGCAACCGCTACGAGATCCTGGATGGCGCCTTGGTGATGAGTCCGCCGCCGGGCTCGGCCCATCAGATCGTTGCTGCTGAACTGGCGGCGTTGCTTAGGGAAGGGGCACGATCTGGAGGGCTCCGCGCCTTGTTCGCTCCGCTGGCCTGGCGCATCGGGCCGGGTCAGGTGCCCGAGCCCGACCTCATGGTGGTGACACCCGATGCCATCGGCCCGCGAGCCATCGAGCGTCCGCCGCTCTTGGTCGTCGAGATCCTCTCGCCGAGTGGGAGGGGCCGCGATCTCTCCGAGAAGCGCCGTATCTACGCAGAGGGACGGGCCGCGTGGTACTGGATCGTGGACCCTGAGGAGCCCAGCCTCATGGTGCTCCGCCTGGTCGGGGACGTCTACGAGCAAGACGCCCGAGTCACCGACTCGGAGGTCTACGAGACCGAGCAACCGTTCCCGGTTCGCGTGGTGCCGGCCGAGCTGCTGCGCTGATGGTCCGCCTGTGAGACGTTTGCTCGCAGTCAGTGACCACCTGGTCGATCAGGGTGCCGGACGCGCGGGCCGCTGCCCTGCGCCGGCATGACCTATAGGTGAGTGATCTCTGGAGGCAGAGCTGGCGGACTCGGCGGCATGCTGCGCCACAATGGAAAGGTGTCGACTCCAGAACATGCGCCGAGCACCTCCATCCGAGTCGTCACCTTCCCCGGCACGCACTGGGACCACCTGGGCAAAATGGCCGTCATTTGGGAGATGTACCCGTCAACGCGGCGCTCTCCACCTGGCAAGTCGGGATACGCTTTTCGGACCGAAATACGAGGTACCGGGTTCTGGGGCTCCGAGCTCGACTGCTTGGAGCCGGTCAGCGTCGCGGCGGCAGAGGCGAATGGGTTTCCGACAGGTTATCTGACCGATTGCATTCTCGGCGGCGACCTCCCGTTTCAGTTCGAGATCGACGGGAGGCCGGTTACTGGGACCGTTACCTTTCGTATCGATCTGACCTCGCTGGCCCGACCTGCAGCCTTCGACCCCAAGAACCTCAGACTGAGCACAGCGGTGACCGGCGAGACCGTCGAGGTACTCGACGACTGGTTCGAGACCGGCATCGCCAAGCTTGAGGCCGCTCTTCCCGACCGCGTGCGCCTTCGATGCTGTCTGAATTGCTTGTACTCCGACTACTGGCCGGGTGGGCACGGGATCATGGGGATGAACTGTCATCGCGGTGCGAAGGCGCAATACCTGGCGGTCACGTCGAAGCGCGAATACTTGACCGTCCCGGTGACCGAACATGTCCCCGAGACGCATGTCTGCCCCGAGTACACCCGCCGCATCAAGAGCACCGGCTACCCCGGCTAGCTCGTCGATCACGTATCGGCCCCCACCAAACCAATGACGAGTGCCGAATCGAATCGGCGATCTGGCCGCAACATGGACCGGGGCGAGGTCGAGGTTCCAACACAGTGCACTCGTCTTCTGACACTGGTGTAGCCGACTCCTGAAACTGACATCCGTGGCATGTGTTCCGGAGGGGGACGTAGCACGGCCATCGGATCGCGGGGACGCCCGCTGGTGCTCACCGGCTTGGTGGTGTGGAGCGCTTTCGCGGTTGGGGCCGCTGGCGGTCGGAGCGGGAGGTGGCGGTAGAGGCTGGTGCGAGTGATGCCGGTCTTGGTGACGATCTCGGCCATGGAGTGTCCGGCGTAGCGAAGATGGGCGGCGTAGTCGAGCTGGTCGGCATCGACCACGGTGGGTCGGCCGACGCGGCGCCCTTTGGCGACGGGACGGAGCGGGCGTGGGCGGCCCGCTCCAGGGTGTAGGTCCGTTTCATCTGAGCGAGCAGGCCGAGGTGGAGGCCGGTGTCTTTGGGCGCCTGGCGGGCGGCTCGGTGTTGGACCACGCTGGCGACCGCGTAACTGAGCGCCGAGCCGAGGGCGGCTCCTGACGCTGCGATCGTGGACAAGACGGTTCGCTCAGCGATCGCCGAGGGGGCCGGGGTAGGCCGCTTCGGCTCGCTGGGCGAGTTTGGCGGCCTGGCGGCGCACGATGAGGATGGTGGCGACGATGGCTGCCAGGGCGGCTGCGCCGAGGATGAGGTTGATGGTGCCGGATGCTTTGCGGAAGGCGTCGCCTGCGATGTAGGCGACGAAGGTGTAGATGGCGGCCCAGGTGATCCCGCCGGCGGCGTTGTAGACGAGGAATTTCCGCCATTGCATGCGGTTGGTGCCGGCCAGGAACGCCGCATAGGTCCGGAGCACGGAGACGAACCGGCCGGCGAAGACGACTTTGCCGCCGTGGCGGTCGAAAAGGTATCGGCCGATCTTCAGCTTGGTTTCGTCGACGCGGACGTAGTGACCGTAGCGGTGCAGGAGTCGGTAGCCGCCCCTGTCGCCGATGAAGAAGCCGATGTTGTCGCCGACGATGGCGGCGGCGGCCGCCACCGCGAAGATGATCCACACGGAAAGGCGGTGGGTGTGGCCGGCGTAGATGGCCGCCACGATTAGGATGGTCTCTCC
>JALZAH010000411.1 GCA_030948425.1 Actinomycetota bacterium | reverse complement strand
GGTCTTTCCCACGATGTTGATGAGAACGTTGAGCCGGCCCCGATGCGCCATGCCGATGACCGCCTGCTCCTGGCCGGCCGTTGCGGCAGCGTCGAGCACGGAGTCGACGAGGGGGATGGCCGCCTCGCCCCCCTCCAGACCGAAGCGCTTCTGGCCGATGTACTTGGTGTTGAGGAACTGCTCGAGGGCCTCGGCGGCGTTGAGCCGCCCCAGGATCCAGCGGTGCTCCTCAGGCTCCAGTTGGGTGGACACGCCCTCCACCTGCTGCTGGATCCACCGCTTCTGGGTGGGCTCGGAGATGTGCATGTACTCCACGCCCACCGTCCGGCAGTAGGCGTCACGAAGCAGGCCGAGGATCTCGCTCAACTTCATGTGGTCGCCGTCGCCCAGCTCATGAGCCACGAACTCGCGCTCGAGATCCCATACCGTCAGCCCATAGGTCGCCGGGTCGAGCTCGGCGTGCATGTGCGGGGTCTTCCAGTCAAGCGGGTCGAGGTGAGCGATCAGATGGCCCCGAACCCGGTAGATGTTGATCAGCTTGTCGACCTCGATCTGCTTCTCGAGGTGTGACGAGGGGGTGGCCGGGTCGTTGACGTCTGGGTGGTAGACCACCGCTTCGTAGGGGACACCCATGTCCCGGAAGATCCTCTCGTAGAAGCCGTCCCCCCCCGTGAGCAGGTGATGGACCTTCTGGAGGAACAGCCCGGACTCGGCACCCTGGATGATCCGGTGGTCATAGGTCGAGGTCAGGGTGACGACCTTGGAGACGCCCAGCTCGGCCAGGACTCGCGGGTCGGCGGCCTGCCACTCGGCGGGGTAATCAATGGTCCCCACCCCGACGATGGCGCCCTGCCCGGGCATCAGCCGGGGCACGGACTGCACCGTGCCGATGGTGCCCGGATTGGTCAGACTGACCGTTGCCCCTGCGAAGTCGTCGGCGCCGACCTTGGCGGTCCTGACCTTTCGGATCAGGTCCTCGTAGGCCCCCCAGAAACCCCGAAAGCTGAGTGTGTCTGCTTCCTTGATGACCGGAACCATCAGCATCCGGGTGCCGTCGGACTTCTGAGTGTCGACGGCGATGCCGAGCCCGAGACGCTCGTGGTGCACGACGGTGGCCGGGGCCTTGGGGTCGTCGCTCGGGGCGGCCACGAACGTGGAGTTGAGGACGGTCACATTCCGCAGGGCCTCGACGACGGCGTAGCCGATCAGATGGGTGAAGCTGACCTTGCCGGCGGTGCCGCTGCGCGACAGCTGATTGTTGAGGATGCGCCGGTTGACCTCGAGGAGCCGGGCGGGCACGACCCGGAAGCTGGTGGCCGTAGGCACCTCGAGGCTGGCGGACATGTTGGCCACCACCCGGGCTGCCGCCCCCCGGATAGGGGTGCCGACCGGCTTGCTCGGCCCGGGCGGGGCGAGCTGCTGGCCGGCAGCGCCGTCGGTCCCGGCCTCGGGCAAACCATTGGACGGGACAGCCTCGTGGACGTCGATGTGGGAATCACCGTTGGCCCGGGGACCTGTCGAGACCCCGTTGTGCTCGCTCGGCGTGGTCTTGTTCGACGGTACCGGCCCTCCCCAACCGGGCACGACGACGGTGGTCGTGGCGCCGCCCGAGTTGGCCGAGGCCTCGACGTCCGCCGATGCCGTATCCGCCGGGGTGAGCCGCGTCAGGTTGGCACCCCCGGGTCGATAACCCTCAAAGAACTCCTGCCAGCTGTCGCTGACCGAGCTCGGGTCCTGGCGATACTGCTCGTACATGTCATCGACCAGCCAGGCGTTGGGGCCGAAGGGGTCTTGGGTTCGTGGATGCTCGGGCATGGCAGTCGCTCAGCCTACGACCACGGTGCGCCACAGTTGGGTCCCGACTGGGCGCCCTGCAGCTGCGGCAACGGTGGGGAATGACGCCGCGGTCGCGCCCAGGACGCCGGTGCGGGCACACTGGTCGCCATGGCCGCCCAGTACATCTACACCATGCGGGATCTCCGGAGGTTCTATCCGCCCGACCGTGAGGTCCTGCGGGGCATCAATCTGTCGTTCTACCCGGGGGCCAAGATCGGCGTGATCGGCTCGAACGGCTCGGGCAAGTCCTCGTTGTTGAAGATCATGGCCGGCCTCGACGATGGCTTCACCGGGGAGGCCCGCCTGACCAGCGGCTCCACCGTTGGCTTCCTGCCCCAGGAACCGACCCTGGACGAGACGACCGACGTAGCCGGCAACGTGGCCAAGGGCATCGGCGAGACCAAGGCGTTGGTCGACCGGTTCAACGAGGTGTGTTCGGCCATGGGTGAGCCCGATGCCGACTTCGACAAGCTGCTCAGCGAGCAGGCCGGTCTGCAGGACAAGATCGACGCGGCCGGAGCGTGGGACCTGGAGCGGACCCTCGACATCGCCATGGACGCCCTGAGGCTGCCGCCGGGCGACGCCCCGGTGGCCACCCTGTCGGGAGGCGAGAAGCGCCGGGTGGCGCTGTGCGAGCTGCTCCTGGCCCGTCCGGACCTGCTGTTGCTCGACGAGCCCACCAACCATCTCGACGCCGAGTCGGTGGCCTGGCTGGAGCGGACCCTGCAGGACTACAGCGGGACGGTGGTAGCCGTCACCCATGACCGCTACTTCCTTGACAACGTGGCCGGCTGGATCCTCGAGCTCGATCGGGGGGCAGGCATTCCCTGGGAGGGCAACTACAGCTCGTGGTTGGAGCAGAAGCAGGCCCGCCTGGGGGCCGAAGTCAAGGCCGACAAGGCCCGCCAACGCACCCTCGAGCGCGAGCTCGAGTGGGTGCGCATGTCCCCGAGGGGCCGTCAAGCCAAGGGCAAAGCTCGCATCAGCGCCTACAACGAGTTGGTCAACGAGGCCGAGGAGGCCGAACGGCGAGCCGACAAGCTGGAGATCACCATCCCCCCTGGGCCCCGGCTGGGCGACGTTGTGGTCAACGCGGAAGCGGTGGTGAAGGCCTTCGGCGACCGTCTGCTCATCGATGACCTGTCGTTCCTGCTGCCGCCCGGTGGCATTGTCGGCGTCATCGGACCGAACGGGGCCGGCAAGACGACACTGTTTCGCATGATCGTCGGCGACGAAGCGACCGACGCCGGGAACCTGGAGCTGGGGACGACGGTGAACCTGGCTTACGTAGACCAGTCGAGAGAAGCACTCGACGCGGCCAACACCGTCTTCGACGAGATCACCGACGGCTCGGAGCGCATCAAGGTTGGAAACCGGGAGCTGCACGGTCGCGCCTACGTCGCCGGTTTCGGGTTCAAGGGCAGCGACCAGCAGAAGAAGGTCGGGGATCTCTCCGGTGGCGAACGCAACCGGGTGCAGCTGGCCAAGGTTCTCAAGAGCGGCGGCAACGTCCTGCTCCTCGACGAGCCCACCAATGACCTGGACGTCGACACCCTTCGTGCTCTCGAGGACGCCCTATTGACATTCCCCGGGTGCGCGGTGGTCATCAGCCACGACCGGTGGTTCCTCGACCGGGTGGCCACCCACGTACTGGCCTTCGAGGGCGACTCCGAGGTCCGCTGGTGGGAGGGCAACTTCAGCGACTACGAAGCCGACCGCAAGAAGCGTCTCGGCGTCGACGCCGACCAACCCCATCGGATCAAGTACAAACCCCTGGTGCGTGACTGACACGGTGCAGAGCCAGGGTCAGCGAGGTGGCGTCGGCGAGAAGATCGATCGAACGGCGGGCGGGCTGTTCCGTCTCGAACGCGCTGCGCTTACCGACGGCCCCGGTTCAGGCACGTCGGTGCTGCTCGTGCACGGCAGCATGGACCGAGCCACCAGCTTCCGCCGGGTGATGCGGTACCTACCGGAGATGACCGTGATCACCTACGACCGGCGGGGTTACGCCGGGTCCGTCGGGGTAGCCCCCTCGGACGACTTCGCCGTGCAGGCCGACGACCTCGTCAAGATCCTCGACGGACGTCGGGTGGTGGCCCTCGGCCACAGCCTGGGCGGCGATGTCGCGCTGGCCGCCGCCCAGCACCGCCCCGACCTCGTCGAGGCCGCCGTGGTCTACGAGCCCCCCCAACCGTGGCGGCCGTGGTGGCCGACGGCCAGCGCCAGCCACCACGCCGGCGACCCTGGCGCCGTAGCCGAGGCGTTCATGCGACGCGTGGTAGGGGACCGGGTGTGGCAGGCCCTCCCCGAGGCCACCCGTCAGCGCCGCAGGGAGGAGGGAATGGCCCTGCAGTCCGAGATGCGGGCCCTCCACCACGGGGTGCCATTCGATGCCGCCATCATCGAGGTCCCGGTCGTGGTGGCGTGTGGCTCGGAGGGCTCGGCCCATCATCGACGCTCCGCCCCTGCCCTCGCCTCCGAGCTGGCCGACGGGCGGCTTGTGCAGGTGGATGGCGCCGGCCACGGCGTCCACCTCAGCCACCCCGAGCAGCTGGCCGACCTGGTCCGAGTAGCCATAACCGGTCCTCAAGGTCGACCATGACGGGTATGCAGATCGCCGTCACCGGAACCCACGGACTCATCGCCCGCCACCTGATCCCCGCCCTGGAGGCCAAAGGTCACCGGGTGACGCCCGTGGTCAGGTCCTCGCCTCAGCCCGGACAGGTCCACTGGGACCCCGACGCCGGCCACCTCGACGCCGACGGCCTGGCCGGCGTCGACGCAGTGATCCATCTGGCGGGCGTCGGTGTCTTCGCTCGTTGGAGCGCCGAGCGCAAGCACCGGATCCTCGACAGCCGAGTGAAGGGCACCAGGCTGTTGGCCGATCGCATCGCCGGCCTCGACGACGCTCCGGCGACGCTGCTGAGCGGATCGGCCGTCGGCTACTACGGCGACCGAGGTGACGAGGTTCTCACCGAAGACAGCGCCCAGGGCGAAGGTTTTCTGGCCGACGTATGCGCCCAATGGGAGGCGGCGACCGGACCGGCGGCGACCGCCGGGATCCGCACCGTGCTGCTGCGTACCGGGATCGTGCAAGCCTCCGACGGTGGCGCCCTCAAGACCCAGCTGCCGATCTTCAAGCTTGGTGCCGGTGGTCGTCTGGGCGGCGGCCGACAATGGACGAGCTGGATCTCCATCGACGACGAGGTCGGAGCCATCGTCCACGCCCTCGAGATCGAGGACCTGAGTGGCCCGGTCAACCTCACCGCCCCCCAGC
>JALZAH010000356.1 GCA_030948425.1 Actinomycetota bacterium | reverse complement strand
GAGTTACGCGCGCGCGTATTCGTCCACCAAACGCAATGGACGGGTCAGGCCGACCAGCGGCTCTGGCCGAAGCGGTAGCCGACCGAGCGCACCGTCTGGATCAAGTTGGCGTGCTCCTCGCCGAGCTTGGCCCGGAGACGACGGATGTGGACGTCGACCGTCCGGGCCCCGCCGTAGTACTCGTAGCCCCAGACCCGGCTGAGCAGCGTCTCCCGGGTGAACACCCGCCCCGGATGGGTGGCCAGGAACTTGAGGAGCTCGTACTCCATGTACGTCAGGTCCAGGGGCCGAGAGGCGACCACCGCCTGGTAGGTCTCCAGGTTGAGCACCAGCGGGCCGTACTCCACCAGCTCGGGGCGGGTGCCCCGCCCGGTTCGCCAGAACAGGTTGGCCAGCCGGGTAGTCAGCTCCCGGGTGGCCAGGGGGGCCAAGCAGAAGTCGTCGAAGAGGTCCTCGCGCAGCTCGAGATCGGCCAGTTGGCCGGCGGTCACCACCAACAGGAGGGGTTCGAGGGGGAGGTCGCCCTTGCGCAGGCTGCGACACAGAGCGAAAGCACCCTCCGGATCTTCGTCGGCGGAGACGACCGCCCCGGACCACCCGTCGTCTGGTTCCGCCCCCGGCGCCCGGTCGGGAGAGCCAACCGCCGTCCATGGGTAGCCGCTGGCGTCAAGGGCACCGACGAGCGCCGCCGGGGCCGGGTCGGGGAAGATCAACAGCGGTTCCATGGACTTGGCCTGGGCTCGCTCAGAGCGAGCGGAGATAGCGCCGCAGCTCGAACGCCGTCACCTCGGCTTTGTAGTCCGCCCATTCGGCGCGCTTGTTGCGGACGAACCACTCGAAGACGTGCTCACCGAGGGTCGAGGCCATCAACTCGGAGGCCTCCATGGTGTCGACCGACTCCGACAGTGAGCCGGGCAGAGCGCGGATGCTGTCGGCCAGGCGTTCCTGCTCGGAGAGCTGATACAGGTTGGCGGACGCCTCGGGGGGTAGCTCGTAGCCCTTCTCGATCCCGGTCAGGCCGGCGGCCAACAGAACGGCGAAGGCCAGATACGGGTTGCAGGCACAGTCCGGGGCGCGGTACTCGATCCTCGTCGAGTCACGCTTGCCGGCCTTGGTCGGCGGAACCCGGACCAGCGCCGAGCGGTTGTTTCGGGCCCAGGAGATGTGGACCGGAGCCTCATAGCCCACGATCAGGCGCTTGTAGGAGTTGACCCACTGGTTGGTGATGGCCGTCGTCTCCCGGGCGTGGTGCAACACCCCGGCGATGAAGCCCCGGGCTACCGACGACAAGTTGTACTCGTCGTTGTCGTCGTGGAAGGCGTTGGTGTCGCCATCGAAGAGGGACATGTGGGTGTGCATCCCCGAGCCCTGCACCCCGGCCAGAGGCTTGGGCATGAAGCTGGCCAGCACCCCGCGCTGAGCAGCGATCTCCTTGATCACCATGCGGGTGGTCATGACCGTGTCGGCCATCGTCAAGGCGTCGGTGTAGCGCAGGTCGATCTCGTGCTGGCTGGGTGAGTCCTCGTGCTGGCTGTACTCGACGGGAATGCCCATGTCCTCCAAGGTGAGCACCGACTGGCGGCGCAGGTCGGTGGACAGGTCGTTGGTGGTCAGGTCGAAGTAGGAGCCCCGATCCAGAGGCACGGGTGGTACGCCGTCGGGCAGGTCCTCATTTGGCAGGGCGAAGTAGAAGTACTCCAACTCGGGGGCCACGTAGAAGGAGAACCCAAGTCCCCGGGCCCGCTCCAGGGTCCGGCGGAGCACCTGGCGGGGATCACCCTCGAACGGGGTGCCATCGAGGTTCAACACGTCACACACCACCCGGGCGACCGGGGAGGCATCCGCCTGGTAGGGCAAGAGCTGGAAGGTCTTGGGGTCGGGCATGGCTAGCACGTCGCTCTCCTGCACCCGGCTGAAGCCGTCGATGGCCGAGCCGTCGAAGGTCATCCCCTCCTCCAGGGCATTCTCGAGCTCGGCGGGGGTGATGTTGAACGACTTGGGCACCCCGAGTACGTCGGTGAACCACAGCTGGACGAAGCGGACCCCGCGTTCCTCGACCGTGTGCAACACATAATCCGTCTGGCGTTCCATAAGCTCCTCCCGGCCTCGTGCGGCGCTTGGCCGACCGGAGCACAACGATAGGCCGAGACCGCCGACCCCCCGGCTCTGACCCGCCTGGCCCCGCCCCGATGTCACACAGCGTTCACGAAACCAGCTGTCGCGTCGGGAGGTGACCTGCCAGCCTTGCACCCATGTCCATCAGAGCCGAGTACATCTGGATCGACGGCACCGAGCCGGCCCCCCTGCTGCGCTCCAAGACCAAGGTCCTCGAATCCCCGACGGTGACGCTGCCCATGTGGGGCTTCGACGGTTCGAGCACGAACCAGGCGCCAGGAAAGGCCTCGGACTGCGTGCTGAACCCGGTGTTCTCCTGCCCAGACCCCCTCCGGGGTGGTGACAGCATCCTCGTCATGTGTGAGGTGCTCTACACCGACCTGAAACCACACATCACCAACACCCGCCACTCCCTGGCCACGGCCGTGGATCTCTTCGCCGATCAGGAGCCCCTGTTCGGCATCGAGCAGGAGTACACCATGTTCAAAGGCAGCCGACCGCTCGGCTTCCCCGAGAAGGGGGGGTTCCCTGGCCCGCAGGGACCGTACTACTGCGGTGTCGGATCCGATGAGATCTACGGCCGCCCACTGGTCGAAGCCCACCTCGATGCCTGTCTGAAGGCCGGGCTGGGCGTGTCGGGCATCAATGCCGAGGTCATGCCCGGACAGTGGGAGTTCCAGGTCGGACCCCTTGACCCGCTGGCCGTCTCCGATCAACTGTGGCTGTGCCGGTGGTTGCTGCACCGCCTGGGAGAGGACTTTCACATCTCCATCACCTTCGACCCCAAGCCGGTGCGCGGCGACTGGAACGGTGCCGGTGCTCACACCAACTTCTCCACCCAGGCGATGCGGTCGGATTACGACGCCGTGGTCAAGGCGGCCGAGGCTTTGGGCGACCGGGTCGAGGAGCACGTGACCAACTATGGCCACGGCATCGAGGACCGCCTCACCGGCCTGCACGAGACGGCACCGTGGAACGAGTTCACCTACGGCGTGTCCGATCGCGGTGCTTCGGTGCGGATCCCCTGGCAGGTCGAGCAGGACAAGAAAGGCTACATCGAAGATCGCCGGCCCAACGCCAACGCCGATCCGTACACCGTCACCCGCCTCATCGTGGAGACGTGCTGCGCAGCGTTGGCCTGATCCTGGAGGGTCCGCGTCGAAAGACTCCCGACCTGGAATGGTCAGGCGCCGAGAAGGCACGCCCCGCCGCCATCGCCGCAGGGCGTTGCCCTCGTGCTCGTTCTGGCAGACTCGAGCGCCGACCACGAGTCGGTACACGAGCACTTAGGGAGGCACGGTGACGGTGAAGCGCACACCAGAAGAGGTGGTGGCCCTCGTGGACAGCGAGGGTATCGAGATCATCGATTTTCGATTCTCCGACCTGCCAGGACTGATGCAGCACTACTCGATGCCGGCCCACGAGCTGACGGTGGAGAGCTTCGAGGAGGGCTCCGGTTTCGACGGCTCGTCGATCCGCGGCTTCCAGGAGATCCAGGAGTCCGACATGCTCCTCGTCGCCGACCCCGACACCGCTGTCATCGACCCCTTCCGCGAGCACAAGACCCTCAACCTCAACTGCTTCGTGCGCGACCCTGTCACCGGCGAGTCCTACAGCCGCGACCCCCGCTACGTGGCCAAGAAGGCCGAGGAGTATCTGGTGTCCACGGGGATCGCCGACACCGCATACTTCGGCCCTGAAGCCGAGTTCTTCTTGTTCAACGACATCCGCTTCGACCAGACGGCCAACCAGGCGTTCTACGCCATCGACTCCATCGAGGGCATCTGGAACTCGGGGAGGCCGGGGCCCAACGGTGAGCCCAACCTCGGTTACAAGCCCCGCTACAAGCAGGGGTACTTCCCGGTCCCGCCCATGGACCACTTCCAGGACATCCGCTCGGAGATGATCCTGGTCATGGAGCAGCTCGGCATCGAGATTGAGATCCAGCACCATGAGGTCGGCACGGCCGGGCAGTCCGAGATCGACATGCGCTTCGACACCTTGGCGACCATGGCCGACAAGCTGATGCTCTACAAGTACGTGGTCAAGTCGGTCGCCAACGCTCGTGGCCTGTCGGCGACGTTCATGCCCAAGCCTCTCTTCGGCGACAACGGTTCGGGCATGCACGTGCACTCGTCGCTGTGGAAGGGCGGCGAGCCACTCTTCTACTCCGAGGTGGGCTATGCCGGCCTGTCCGACCTGGGCCGCTGGTACATCGGCGGGCTGCTCAAGCACGCCCCTGCGGTGCTGGCCTTCGCCGCGCCCACCACCAACAGCTACAAGCGGCTGGTCCCCGGCTACGAGGCTCCTGTCAACCTGGTTTACAGCCAACGCAACCGTTCGGCGGCGTGTCGCATCCCGCTCTACTCCAAGAGCCCCAAGGCCAAGCGGGTCGAGTTCCGCTGCCCCGATCCTTCCTGCAACCCCTACCTGGCGTTCTCCGCCATCTTGATGGCCGGCCTGGACGGCGTCCAGAACAAGATCGAGCCGCCCGACCCGGTGGACAAGGACCTCTACGACCTCCCTCCCGCCGAGCTGGCCAAGGTGCCGACGGTGCCGGCGTCGCTGGAGGCATCCCTGGCCGCCCTAGAGGCCGACAACGAGTTCCTCAAGGCCGGCGGGGTGTTCACCGACGACCTGATCGACACGTGGGTGGCCTACAAGCGGGAGTACGAGATCGACCCGGTCCGGCTCCGGCCGCATCCGTGGGAATTCATGCTGTACTACGACATCTAGGACCGAGGTTCGGGGCGCGGTGACGGTGTCGACAACCCACGCGTCCCGGTCGTTGCACCCATGACAGAGTGGCGGCGCGAACATCCGTGTCGTGCCATGCCGGTGCGCCGCTTCTCTGTCACCGCGGTCGCCCACCGAGATCGACGATGTGTCAGACGCTGGCGGTCACGGAGCGGTGAGGCCGGTTGTCGGCCTGCGCCGGGAGGCGGCGGAGATGGGCCGAGCGCACCATGTCGATCGTCGGCTTGACGGCAAAGAACAGGGAGCCCACGAGGAACAAGCAGTCGGCTTCGGTGGTCAGTGATGTGAAGAAGAAACATGCGCTGCCGATGACGAAGCAGATGGCCGCCCCGAAGTCAATGGCAGTGCGGACCACCTGGTAGCGCCAGTAGATCTCGATGTGGCGGGGGCTGAGGTCGTTGAGCAGTGGATCAAGAAGTTTCATCGTAATCCGATATACCCACTCCTCAGTGCGGCAAACGGGGCGCTGGTGACGCGCCGAGGCCCCTCGCGGTTGGCGGGAACCGGAGGGGCCTCAAGGCGCTCCGATGTTACCTGAAGCGCTGTCAGCCGTCCTTGCTGGCCTTGCTCTTGCGCCGGCGGAGGAAGCGAACGGGGTCGTACTTGATGTCGGCGACCCGTTCTTTCATGGGGATGATGGCGTTGTCGGTGATCTTGATGTGCTCGGGGCAGACCTCGGTGCAGCACTTGGTGATGTTGCACAGACCGAGTCCGCGCCCCTCCTGGGTCAGCTTGCGTCTGTCGAGGGCGTCATTGGGGTGCATCTCCAACTCTGCGTAGCGGATGAAGTAGCGGGGCCCGGAGAAGGCCTCCTTGTTCTCCTCATGGTCCCGGATGACGTGGCACGTGTCCTGACACAAGAAGCACTCGATGCACTTTCGGAACTCCTGGGAGCGCTCCACGTCGACCTGGGCCATGCGGAACGGCGCGGTGGGCTGCTCGGCGGTCGGGGTGAACGCCGGGACATCCGCGGCCTTGCGGTAGTTAAAGGACACGTCGGTGACCAGATCCTTGATGACCGGAAACGTGCGTAGCGGGGTGATGGTGATGGGCTCACCCTGCTCGAAGGTGGACAGACGGGCCAGGCACATGAGCCGGGGTCGACCGTTGATCTCCGCCGAGCACGAACCGCACTTGCCTGCCTTGCAGTTCCAGCGCACGGCCAGGTCGCCCGTCTGTTGGGCTTGAAGGTGGTGCACAGCGTCGAGCACCACCTCGCCGTCCTCCACCGCCACGGAGTACTCCTTGATCTCCCCACCGGAGGCGTCGCCTCGCCAGATGTTCAGCTTCAAGTCGTAGGTCACTGCGGCGCCTCAACAATCTCGGTCAGGTCGGCGGGCATGACGGGCAGCGGTTGTTGGCGGATGGCCACGCGCTTGTTGTCGTCGAGGGAGACGATCACGTTGAGCTTGGCCCAGTGCTCGTCAGTCATCGGGTAGTCGTCGCGGGTGTGGCCACCGCGGCTCTCCTTGCGCTCCATGGCGGCCTTGGCCACGGCCTCGGAGACCACCAGCATGTTGCGCAGATCGAGGGCCAGGTGCCAGCCCGGGTTGTACTGGCGGTGGCCCTCGACCGAGATGTGATCGATGCGGCCGGCCAGGTCCATGACTGCGTCCAGAGCTTTCTGCATCTCCACTTCGGTGCGGATGATGCCCACCAGGTCCTGCATGGTGGCCTGAAGGGTCTGGTGGAGGCTGTAGGCGTTCTCGTTGCCCTCGTTGTCGAAGGGGGCAAGCGCCGCTCTGCCAGACACGGTGACGTCTTCGTCATGGATCCTCGGGCGGGCGTTGGTCAGGCTGGTGGCGTAGGCCGCGGCATGCTCACCGGCGCGCTTGCCGAACACCAACAGGTCCCCTAACGAGTTGCCACCCAGCCGGTTGGAGCCGTGCATGCCCCCGGCCACCTCGCCGGCCGCGTAGTGGCCGTCGACCACGGACTTGGCCGAGTCGGGATCGACCTCGACCCCGCCCATCACGTAATGGCAGGTGGGGCCCACCTCCATGGCCTCGGCGGTGATGTCCACCTCGGCCAGCTCCTTGAACTGCGCATACATCGACGGGAGGCGCTTTTGGATGTACTCGGCGCTGCGCCGGCCGGCGATGTCGAGGAACACCCCGCCGTGCGGCGATCCCCGGCCTTCTTTGATCTCGTTGTTGATGGCCCGGGCCACCTCGTCGCGGGGTAGGCGCTCGGGGGGCCGGCGGTTCTCGCGCTTGTCGTCGTACCAGCGGTCCGCCTCCGCCTCACTGTCGGCTGTCTCCGCTTTGAAGAACTCCGGGATGTAGTCGAACATGAACCGCTTGCCATCGGAGTTGCGCAGCACGCCACCGTCGCCTCGGACCGACTCGGTGACGAGGATGCCGCGCACCGACGGTGGCCAGACCATGCCGGTCGGGTGGAACTGGACGAACTCCATGTTGACCAGGCTGGCCCCGGCCCGCATGGCCAGGGCGTGCCCGTCACCGGTGTACTCCCAGGAGTTGGAGGTCACCTTCCACGACTTGCCGATGCCACCCGTGGCCAGGACCACCGAGGGCGCCTCGAAGACCACGAAGCGGCCCGACTCCCGCCAGTAGCCGAAGGCCCCGGCCATCCGGTCGCCGTCTTTGAGCAGATCGGTGACCGTGCACTCCATGAACACGTCGACGCCGAGGCTGACCGTGCGCTGCTGCAGCGTCCGGATCATCTCCAGTCCGGTGCGGTCACCGACGTGGGCCAGGCGAGCGTAGCGGTGGCCGCCGAAGTCCCGCTGGCTGATCAACCCCTCCGGGGTCCGGTCGAACAGGGCGCCCCACTGCTCGAGCTCCCACACCCGCTCCGGTGCCTCCTGGGCGTGGAGCTGGGCCATCCGCCAGTGGTTGAGGAGCTTGCCCCCGCGCATGGTGTCGCGGAAGTGGACCTTCCAGTTGTCCTCCGAGTACACATTGCCCATCGACGCGGCGATCCCACCCTCGGCCATCACAGTGTGGGCCTTGCCCAGCAGGCTCTTGCAGATCACTGCGGTTCGGGCCCCGGCCTCGTGGGCGGCGATGGCGGCCCGAAGACCGGCACCCCCGGCCCCGATGACGATGACGTCGTAAGCGTGGTGCTCGTGGTCGACCATCAAAAGAACCTCGGGTCGTGGATCGTCCCGCTGGCCACCAGACGGATGTAGAGGTCGGTCAGCCCGACGAAGATCAGGCTGGCCCAGGCCAGCTCCATGTGCCGGGTGTTGAGCTTGGTGACCACCCCCCAGAACTTGAAGCGGATGGGGTGCTTCGAGAAGTGCTTGAGCCGGCCGCCGATGATGTGGCGACACGAGTGGCAGGAAAGTGAGTACAGCCACAGCAACACGGCGTTGACGACCAGCACCAGCGTGCCCACGCCCATGTGACCCCACCGGTCGTGGGTGTCGCGAAACGCCACCACGGCGTCATAGCTCAAGATGACGTTGAGGATGAGACCCAGGTAGAAGAAGTAGCGGTGGACGTTCTGCAGGATAAGCGGGAAGCGGGTCTCGCCGGTGTAGCGCTTGTGGGGCTCGCCCACCGCGCAGCCCGGCGGTGACTGCCAGAACGCCCGGTAGTACGCCTTGCGGTAGTAGTAGCACGTGAGGCGGAAGCCGAGGGGGAAGATGAGTACGAGGATGGCCGGGGAGATCGACCACCACGTCCCGAAGATGCCCACGTAGGGCACGTGGACGTTGTGGACCGACCCGGCACGGGCGGTGTTGCAGATGTCGGCCACGCACGGCGAGTAGAACGGCGACAGGTAGGGCTGGGCGTAGTAGTTGGCGTTTTGGAACGCCGCCCACGTGGAGTAGGCGATGAAGGCCACCAGCACCGCTCCCGACACCGTGGGGTTGATCCACCATCGGTCGCGACGAAGGGTCCTTTGGGGAATGGCCGCCCGGGGGGAGCTTCCGGTCGGAGCGGCCTGAGTCGTCGGTGCTGCCATCGTCTCTCCACTCCTGCATCGGCACCATGCCGACCAACGACGTCACTGTACGTGGGCCTCTCCCAAAGAGAAAGTGTCTCTTACCTCTGAGTGTCAGAGTCATTGTCTATGGAGGTGGCTACGCTGGGCGGCGTGCAACTCCATCAGTTGCGCTACGTGGTGAGCGTGGCCGAGGAACGGGGCTTCACCCGGGCTGCCGCTCGGCTGCTGGTGGCGCAGCCGTCGGTCAGTGCCGCAGTGCGCTCCTTGGAGCGCGAGCTCGGCACCGAGTTGTTCCACCGTTCTGGCGGTGGGGTCAACCCCACCCCGGCCGGTGAGGCACTTCTGCCGTGGGCCCGCCAGGTGCTGGCTGACTGCGAGGCGGGACGAGCGGCGGTCGGTGACCTCATGGGGCTGCGTCGCGGTCGCCTGTCCCTGGGCGCCACCCCGACGCTGACGACCGTGGTGCTGGCCCCGGTGCTGGCCCAGTTCCACCGGCATTACCCCGGCCTTGACGTGTCGTTGACCGAGGACGGCTCCCGCCACCTCGTGTCCGCCTTGGAACATGGGGAGCTGGACCTGGCGGTCGTCATCTTGCCGATCAATCACTCCTGGGTGCGTACCGAGGCGTTGGCCGACGAGGAGCTGGTGTTGGCCGTCCCCGTCGACCATCCCCTGGCCGGACAGACCTCCGTGGGCATCGCTGAGCTTGAGGACCTGCCCCTGGTCATGTTCCGGGACGGCTACGACCTGCGCGAGGCCACCCTGGCCGTGTGCCGCACCGCCGGGTTCGCGCCCACGTTTGCCGTCGAGGGTCTGGAGATGGATGGGGTCCTGGCCCTCACCGCTGCCGGTCTGGGTGGCGCCGTGGTTCCCGCTTCGGTCGTCAGCTTGACCGCCGACCTGGTGGCCATTCCGTTTCGTGATCGGGACCTGCGCCGCACCATCGGCTTGGCCTACCGGCGCGACCGGACACCGCCGCCCGCGGCGCGGGCCTTCGCCGACGCCCTGCGATCCGCTCAGCGATCAGCCCTCCTGACGGGAAGCCCAGGAAACGGTCAGCGAGCAACCGCCGACCCCAGGGGCCGGAAACGAACCCGTCGCGTCCCCCGCTGCGCTACGGTGAGCGCCCACGGGAGCTCGGAAGGACCGGGCTGAGAGGGAGTCTGGGTCGAACGACCCGGTGGCTCCGACCGTTTGCACCTGGTCCGGGTAATGCCGGCGAAGGGAGATCCTCATGACGCCATCGACGACCCCAGACACCCCGCCCGGAGCGACGCGCCGGGTGCACGTCGCCGGCTCTCGCCCCGACGTCCGGGTACCTTTCCGGGAGGTGGGTCTCCACCCCTCGCCGGACGGGAAGACCAACGCCGCGCTGCGCTTGTATGACACCGCCGGGCCGGGGTCGGAACCACAGCGGGGTCTCGACGCGCTGCGGGCCGCCTGGATCGACGAGCGGGACGACACCGAAGCCTACGAGGGTCGCTCGGCGGCGCGCCGAGATGACGGCCGGGCGGCCATGCGAGCCGATGGCGCCCCGACGCCCTTCCCAGGCCAGCGGCAACTGCCCCGGCGGGCCCGGGCCGGGAACACGGTGACCCAGTTGCACTACGCCCGGCGCGGGAAGGTCACCGCCGAGATGGAGTTCGTCGCCATTCGCGAAGGCGTCGATGCCGAGACGGTCCGCGCCGCCGTCGCCCAGGGACGGGCCATCCTGCCGGCCAACGTGAACCATCCCGAGTCCGAGCCCATGGTCATCGGGCGCGACTTCTTGGTGAAGGTCAATGCCAACATCGGAAACTCGGCGGTGGCGTCGAGCGTCACCGCCGAGGTCGAGAAGTTGACGTGGGCCACCTGCTGGGGAGCGGACACGGTGATGGACCTGTCGACCGGACGGGCCATCCACACGACCCGCGAGTGGATCTTGCGCAACTCGCCGGTGCCCATCGGCACGGTGCCGATCTACCAGGCCCTGGAG
>JALZAH010000342.1 GCA_030948425.1 Actinomycetota bacterium | reverse complement strand
GTCTACGAGGACCGTTTTGTGTACGTGCCCGCCCTGCAAGCCATGGGTGGGGAGATCGAGCTGTTCTCCACCTGTCTGGGAGGCCCGGCGTGTCGCTTCCACGACACCTCCAACCTCCACTCGGCAGTCGTGCGCGGTGTCTCCAAGCTTCGGGGGGCGGAGGTGGAGATCCCTGACGTGCGGGCCGGGTTCTCGAGCGTCATCGCTGCGGCCGCGGCCGAAGGATCGTCTCTGCTTCGGGGCGTGCACCACCTGGAGCGGGGCTATCACCGCCCGGCCGAGCAGCTTCGTTCGCTGGGTATGGACCTGACCACCTCCTAGGTTTCCCGGACAGGGACCCCGGCCGGCCGATCAGCTTCCGGCGCACTCCTGGCGTTCGATGTCGCTCACCTGGTCGATGCGAACTACGTGCCTACCGCCTTCGAAGGCGGTTGTCACGAACAGGTCCACGATGATCAGGGCCAGGGCCTCGGCGGTCACCCGGGCACCGAGGGACAACACGTTGGCGTTGTTGTGTTGCCGGGCCAGACGGGCGGTGTACTCGTCGTGGCAGAGGGCGGCGCGTGCCCCATGGACCTTGTTGGCCGCCATCTGCTCACCCTGACCGCTGCCTCCCACGACGATGCCGAGGTCGGCCTCACCGAGCACGACGGTGCGGGCGCAAGCTGCGCAGTACTGCGGGTAGTCGACCGGGGCGGTGCTGTCGGTGCCCAGGTCGACCACGTCGTGGCCCACCTGGCCGAGATGCGCAGCGACCGCCGACTTCAGAGCGAAACCGGCGTGATCGGATGCTACGGCGATCCTCAATGATCCTCCCGGGCCAGGCGAAACGGCTCGACAGTCGCTCGCGGACCCTGGGGACGGTAGCTGGCCGACGCCATCGACACGACCCGGGCCGCTCAGGCCCGGGTCCGGCGTCGTATGCTGCGGACCTCTTATGGACGTGATCGATCGCATCATGTTGCACGCCGACCGCCTGACGGCCACGGAGCGCAAGATCGCCGAGGTCCTGGCCGAGGAGCCGCAGACGATCGCGTTTGGAACCGTGGCCCAGGTGGCCAGACGGGCCGGGACCAGCGGACCATCAGTCGTCCGCCTGGCCGTGAAGCTGGGCTACCACGGCTTCGTCGATCTGCAGGGTGACGTGCAGTCGGAGCTGGCCCACCAGCTGGGACCGGCCAGGGAACGAATCCGCCAGAGGCCGCCGACCGACGTGGTTGACCTGGCCATGGTCACCGAGGCCGACAACGTCACCAGGACCCTGCGGGGGATCCAGGCGGAGACCTTCGCTCGCCTCGTCACCATGCTTGCCGATCAGGATCGCCAGGTCTGGATCCTGCCGGGGGAGGTGACCTTTCCCGTTGGGGTGAGCCTGGCCGGACAGCTCGACCAGCTTCGTCCCGGAGTGACCCTGCTGTCCGGCTCGGAGATGGCCGTGAGCCGACAGCTGGCCGGTCTGGCCGAAGGCGACGCACTCGTCGCCATCGACATCCGACGCTACGAGCGATCACTGGTGAACATGTTGGACTGGGCCAAAAGTCGGGGGGCAGCCACGGTGGCCGTCACCGACAGTCCCCTCTCCCCGTTGGTGCGCAACACCACCGAACGGTTCTTCGTCACCGCCCAAGGGGTCGGGCCGTTCGACAGCATGACGGGGATCCTGGCCCTGGCCAACAGCGTGGTAGCCGCAGTGGCAGCGCGGCTGCGAGAGAGCGCGGTCAGTCGGCTCGACACCATCGAAGGTGCCTGGATCGAGGTGCAGGCCCTGGTCGGTGACTCCGGCCCCGCAGGGGACGGGCCCACCTGACGGCCGGCGGGCCGCCACCGGATCAGGGGTTGATCAGTCCTCGCCGGTAGAGGGGTCGGATCTCCGGTTCTGCACGTCGACAACGAGTACGGGGACGAGGTCGGTCGACTCACGCAACATGCGGGCCACGTCACGCAGGGCTCTGACCTCCGGGCTGTCTGCCGCCGTGGTCCCCTCGGCCATGTCTGCGGCCAGGGCGTAGGGATAGCGGCGAGCCCAGGCGTCACCGCTCAGCGAACCTCGGTGGGTGGAGAGGGCGGCGGTGACGGCTCCGAAGCGCAGCTCCCAGACTCCGGGGGTGGCGCCCGGAGTTGCCGCTGCGTCGGTGACGCCGGCCACGCGATGGGCCAGCTCTTCGAGCGGATCTGATGAGTCGATGAACAGTCCGACGGATCGGGCCATGGTTGCTCCTTTGGGGTGCAGGTTTCCCGGGGACCTCGGTGACCTCCGGGTGCGGACCATCGGCTGCCGAGCCGACGACGGGCAGGGGACCTGCGGGGGGGGGGGGGGG
>JALZAH010000267.1 GCA_030948425.1 Actinomycetota bacterium | reverse complement strand
TACAACGTCCCTCTCGGAGGGGCACTGTTCACCGCAGAGATCCTCATCGGCTCGTTGAGCCTCCCTGTCGTGCTGCCGGCATTGGCATGCACGTTCATTGCCACCGCTACGGCGTGGCTCTACCTGCCGACCCATGCCACCTACCTCGACGTTCCCGCCTACCACCTCAGCGCTGCTGTTCTCGTCTGGGCTGTCGTCATCGGGCCGATCATCGGAGTGTTCGCCGCTGGTTACATCCGTCTCATCGGGTGGATATCCCACCACGGCGTCACCGGCCGCAAGGCGGCCGCCGCCCCCCTGGTGGCGTTCGGGATCCTCGGGGTCATCGGCCTTGCATACCCCCAGCTGTTCGGCAACGGCAAAGACATGGCCCACGACGTCTTCTTGGGCGGCGGCAGCCTGGCCCTCCTCGCCGCCCTGTTCATCCTCAAGCCCGTCGTCACCGCGTTGTGCCTGGGCAGCGGCGCCTCCGGCGGTCTGTTCACGCCGGTCATGAGCACCGGTGCCGTGCTCGGAGGCTTCCTCGGCCTGGCCTGGTCTCACCTCTGGCCAGGCTCACCCGTCGGGGCCTACGCCATGATCGGAGCCGCCGCCATGATCGGCGCCGGCATGCAAGCCCCCCTCTCCGCCCTCGCCCTGGTGCTCGAGCTCACCCACAGCGGCTTCTCGCTCATGGTCCCCATGATCGCCGCCACCATCACCGCCACCGCCGTCTCCCGTCACATCGACGGCTACTCCATCTACTCCGCTCGCCTCTCTGCAATGTCAGCCACGACACAGCGCTGGCCAAGCAGCGGACCAGCCGCTACCTAGCGCAGCGACCAATCCGCACACACCTGCACCGAAGAGCGCAGCCCAGCTCGGGTCCCAGTCTCAGAACAACCGACAGCGTCAGGAAGAGCGGCCCAACGACACCGCGGCTTCGCGGTGCAGGCGGCCGAAGTTGTAGTAGGCGGCGCACGCCCCCTCCGAGGAGACCATGCAGGTCCCTATCGGCGTCTCCGGTGTGCACGCCGTGCCAAACACCTTGCACTCCCAGGGCTTGATGACGCCCTTGAGCACCTCGCCGCACTGGCAGGCCTTGGGGTCGGCGACGCGGACGCCAGGCACCGAGAAGCGCAGCTCGGCGTCGAATTCGGCAAGTTCGCCTCGCAACTTGAGGGCACTTTGGGAGATGAACCCCAATCCCCGCCACTCGAAGTGGGGTCGGAGCTCGAACACCTCGGCCAGAACGGCGAGGGCCCGTGGGTTGCCCTCGTCGCGGACCACCCTCTTGTACTGGTTCTCGATCTCGCAGCGACCCTGACTGATCTGGGTGAGCAGCATGGACACCGCCTCGAGGATGTCGAGCGGCTCGAAACCGGCGGTGACCAGCGGCTTGCCGTAGTGCTGGGTGACGAAGCGATAGGGCCGGTTGCCCACCACAGTTGACACATGACCTGGTCCGAGGAAGCCGTCGAGGCGCAGATCGGGCGACTCCAAGATGGCCTTGATGGGCGGCACGATTGTCACATGGTTGCAGAAGACCGTGAAGTTGGTGACCCCCAGCTGGCGAGCTCGCAGCACGGTGAGGGCGGTGGACGGCGCCGTGGTCTCGAAGCCCACGGCAAAGAACACCACTTGACGGTCGGGGTTGTCCGTGGCGATGCGGAGAGCGTCAAGAGGGGAGTACACGAAGCGAACGTCGGCTCCCCGGGCCTTGGCCTGCAGCAGGGTGCCGTTGCCTCCGGGGACGCGCATCATGTCCCCGAAGGACGTGAAGATGACGCCGGGGGTCTCGGCGACGGCGATGGCGTCATCGACGCGGCCCATGGGGATGACACAGACCGGGCAGCCCGGCCCGTGCACCAGCTCGACGTTGCTGGGCAGGACATGCTCGATCCCATGTCGGTAGATGGTGTGGGTGTGTCCGCCACACACCTCCATGAACTTCACGTGCTCACCGTCGGCGAGGCGGGTGATCTGGCTGACCAACGCCCGAGCCGCCGCCGGATCGCGATACTCGTCGACGAACCTCATGGCAAGCGGCCAGGTGCGGCGGCGGGTTCCGGTGCCGACATGGCGTCGGTGGTGACCGTCGAGGTATCCATGGCATCAATCTCTTCCGCATAGGCCTGACCCATCAGCTGGAGCCCCTCCAGAGCCATCTCGGCTTCGGCCTCGTCAATCTTCGACATGGCGAAGCCCACGTGGATCAGGACCCAGTCGCCAACCTGAAGGTTCTCGTCCTCCAGCAGGCCCACGTTGACCATGCGGCTGACTCCGGTGATGTTGACACGAGCAAGGTGATCGTGCCCAACTTTCAACTCGACGATCTCGCCGGGTATGCCGAGGCACATAGAGCGCTTCCCTTCGTTCCGTTGGTTCGATGTGGGCCTACCGGTCGGCTCCGTGCCGAGCTCGTATCCCGGCTACATGCTCCGGATCTTGAGATAGCGAGCGAGGTCGGGAGCCGATTTGTAGGCCGCCCCTCCTACGGTACCAAGGAACAGCAACAACGTAAGAAATCGCTTCATGACCCGGTCTCCTGTCTGGTTTGGCCTTCGGTTGGTGCCATCAGCTCATCGAGCAGCTCGTCCACCACACGGATGGCCTGTTCTACGGCGCCCGCCACCGGCGCCGAGAGTCCCATGGTCTCGTCGATGACGGCCGGCTGACACCCGACCACCAGCACCCGGCGAACCTGACCGCCGAGAGTCTCGAGCATCCCCAACACCACCTCAGGGTTCATGGAGTGGGCATCGATGGCCGGGCTGTCCGCCGAGCTTCGGTCAGGTTCAACAACGACAACGGTCCCCGGGGCTTCATCGCCGATGGATACGGCATCGATGAGCACGAGCGTATCGTAGCCGTCCAACAGCTCGTAGGCCAGGTGCAGACCACGGATTCCGAACTCCACGACGCGCACGCCGGGCCGGGCGGGAAGCGCCTTCAGGCGGTTGGCCACCTCGACACCGAAGCCGTCGTCGCCGAAGAAGATGTTGCCGATGCCGGCCACCAAGACGTCGGGGCGGACCGCCCGCTCCGCCTCGACGGCGCTCACGGCTCCACCTCGTCGCCGTTGACCGGAACAACCTCCTCGGGGCCGAAGTACAGGAACCGCCCCTGCAGGGCGTACATGTCCCTGGCCGGGTCGTCGTCGACGATGACGGCCACATGCTGGTCCCCGTCGACGTCGTTGAACACTCCCGCCACCGTGGCCGTGTGACCGACGACGAACAGATCGTGGGCGTCGGCCCGTCGGGACGGCTCCAGACGGACCTTGCTCCCCTTGGCTACCTTGACGCCCTGGATCATCAGGCTGTCGGTCCACGGGTCCACCGCTCCGTCGACACCGGGGTCCCACCACGGGGCCTCACCGTCGCCGCCCACGGCGCCCGGCTCACCGACGGCCGGGGTCGTCCCCCAGGTCAGGGACGCGGGCAGGTCGAATCCGTCGGGTGTGGCCGCCCCGAGTCCCCCCAGGCCATCGGACAGAGCGACGTCCAGGCCGTCGGGAACATCGAGGTCACCCTTGTCGGTCACCGCGGCCATGATCTCGCTGATGGGCCGGAAGGTACCGTGCAACAACGACCACGCATCGGGAGTCATCGAGTCGCAGCGGTCGACGATGGCCGCCGAGCGGGGATCCGTGGCCCGGGCCTCGGCCTTCTCCTGGTCGGTCAGGGTCAGAACCCTCAGGGCCAGGATCTCGTCGATCTCGGTGGCGTCGCAGAGGTCGCCTTCACTCTCCGGAGCAATGGCCGGGTGGTCATAGAGGATGATGGGCGAGGCCAGGACCAGCTTCTCCGCCTGGCTGTTCGACGCTCCGCCGACCAGAACCGGGAAGGTCCCCTCGTTGGTGCAGTCCGCCACCGCGTTGCGGTGCTCGTCGGGCGGGTCCAGGGAGGAGATGAAGATGCCGTCGTCGACGGCCAAGACGGTGTGGGCGGCGACCAACGAGTACCGCATGACCGACTCGCGGCCCTCACCACCCTCCCCCCCGTCGGGGGGCCACGGCGTCACGTTGGACACCCGGACCGACACCCGCAGGGCCCTATCGGGCGCCCCCCCGGGCCTGGGCCCGGTGCAGTCGACCCACTGGGCGTCGATGACCACCGAACCGCTCACCGCTTCGGCGCTGCGACGTACCCGGCCCACCGTGGACCCGGCGGCGTCACAGAGCAACTCGTGGGCGTCACTGGCCGCAAGCTCGAAGTCGACGGTGTGCGGACTGCCGACCAGGGACCGCAGGACCACGCCACTCACGTCGATCTCCCGATCGAGCGCCTCGTCCCACGTGCTCACCGGCGTACCGTCGACCATCACCTGGTCTGCGGCGACGAACCCGCCGTCGGTGGACACCGTCTCCACCGAGCGTCTCTGCACCTGCAGGCAGCGCACCCTCACGTCGAGGACCGGCTGGGTGCCGGCCACGACGATCATCTCGGTGCGGTTGAAGGCCCGCTCGGGTCCGTCGACATCGGCGCACGGACTGGGAACAAGGACGCCGAACTGCCACCGCAGCTGGTTCTTGCGAGAGGACGACCGGTAGGGATAGAGGACGTAGCCCTCGTAGAGGACGGTCTCGGCCACCGACCTCGCCGGGGCGAACGGATCGGGCCGTCCGTGAGCGTCGGATCTCATGTCCGGCTGCAGGCTCACGTCTCCTCCCCCGCCGCCTTCAACAACTGCTCGAACGCTTCATCCCACGTCCTCAGGGCCCGCCCGACCTTGTAGCGCTGGAGGGCGTCGATGGTCTCCCGACGCAGCCGCAGCCAACCCTGACCCGGGAAGTACTGGTCCATCAGGTCACGCCAGGTCCTCACCGGCAACCGGAACGAGGCTTCCTCGCTCCATGCCACCGGCTCGGCCGTGAAACCGGCACTGCCCCGGGTGAAGGCGGTGCCCGAGAACAACAGGACCAAGGGAATCTCGCCGTTGTCCAAGGCATGAAGATATTTGGCCGCTCCCACCTCGAAGTCGTAGGTGCAGGCCACCGGCAGGTCGACCTCGGTCTGCCCGGTGAACCCACTGATGGTGATGGCCGCGTGGGTCCACAGGAACGGTCGGAGGGTGTCACCCCACCGTGGTGTCTCGCCGAACATCTCGACCAGACGCTGCTCCTCGGCCTCGGCGTAGACACGACGCTGAGGCTCGATCATGATCTGGCAGCGCAGGGTCACGGCATGGACCGGGCGAGCATCCGCTTCGCTGATGCGCAGACGGAGCATCAAGGTGGGCACGGCCGCATAGGGCTCGGCCCGAGCACCGATCGCCTCGAACGACAGCGCCGTCATCCGACCCGGTCTCCCAGCTCGAAGTCCGGCGACCCGGCTAGGGCGTCGCGCCCCGGCCGGGCCGGACGGGCCTTGGCGGCTACCTCCTCGAAGAACTTGTCGAGCGCCGCTCGGGCCTCGCTGCCCCCGTCGAAACCCCGCCACAGCCGCCGCAGGCGGCCCACCAGGTCGTAGCAGGCGTCGATCGGCACCAGGTAGCACTCGGGCTTTGCCGATGACCCACTGCCGGCCTTCCCCACCGAACCCGGGCCCCTCGGGACCCGAACGAGGAAGGCCTCGACATCGGCCTCAAGGGTGGCCAGGG
>JALZAH010000266.1 GCA_030948425.1 Actinomycetota bacterium | reverse complement strand
GCTTCGAGGAACAGCCCGGTCAGGCGCCTCCTCCAGAGGCCCCCGCACCGAACGGCTGGGCGGCCGGAGGAGGCGAGTCCGGTGCGGCAACGGCCGCCGGCGCCCGCGCCGCAGCAGGCAACGTGGGAACGGCTGCCGGCGCGCCCGGTGCCTCACCTAACGGCGGAAGCTGGTCCCACGATGACCGCCCGGCCATCGAGTCGGTCCGAGGCGACCTCTTTCCCGGCAGCGCTCTGCAGGAGACGACCACGGGCGCCGGAACGGGGCAGACGGTCTCCGACGGGCTGGCTGCCATCGTCGACCACGACCCCGCCTTCGATGGCGAGGCGTTCCTGGACTCCGCTCAGCGGGCGTTCTTTGTGGTCCAGGAGGCGTGGACGGACCGCAAGCCGGAGATGAGCCGGCAGGTGATGGCCGACGGACTGTGGCAACAGCACCGAGTCCAGATCAAGGGTTACGAGGAGGAGCACAAGCGAAACATCCTGGGCGACCTGGCGGTTGGCAACATGGACCTGGTCACCGCCCACAGCGACGCCACCTACGACACCATCACGGTACGAATCAGGGCGGCGTGCAGCGACTACGACGTGGCCGACGATTCCGGCAAGGTGATCCGAGGCAACAAGCGGGTCGGCGAATGGGCCGAGGACTGGACCTACCAGCGATCATCGAAGGCCGTCACCAACACCACCGGCGGCACCCTGTCGCAGAAGTGCCCCAACTGCGGTGCGCCCCTCAACGTCGACCTGGCCGGCGTCTGTCCGTACTGCAAGGCCCCGGTCATGTCCGGGGAGTACGACTGGGTCCTGGCCCGCATCTCGCAGGTGCCCGCCTACCTCTGAGTGCCGGCTGTGCGCGCCGACGCTCATCCGGCGGGGGCTTGGCGGCCCTCACCGGTGGGCTTCACGGCACGTTCAGGGTGACCTCGGAGCGAGTGTCGGGGGCTTGGGGGGGCTGGTCGTGGCCGGAGCGGTCGGTGGAAGCACGGCAGGAAGGACCGGACCAGCCGGGGCGGCGGGTACCGCTGGCAAGGGGGGCGCCGACAACGGGGGCGCCAATCCCGCGGCTACCAACTGTTCGGGGATGGCGTAGTCGAGCATGGCCTTGTAGACGGTCAGGATGGAGATGCCGTAGTTGGGGTCCGTGGCCCACTTCCCGGCCAGGGACGTCCACGTCGGGCAGCATCCACCGACACCGACGGGTCCCACCAGCGGTGTGGGTACCTGGGTGGTGGAGGCGTAGGCCTCGAGGAGCTGTTCTTGCGCGGTCACGCCGGTGATGGCGTTGGGGAACGTCCAACCATGAGCGCAGCTGTCACACGCGCCGATGCCGGCAAAGTTGTTGTCGGCGGCCACCAGCTGACCGCCGGTGGGAAAGGAGAAGTAACCGGTCTCGATGATCGACTGGGCGAACGCCAGGTCGCCGCGGACACCGGTGGCCTTACCGGCGGCCAGATAGTCGGTGGCCAGTTGACCGACCGGCACGGTGGCGTTGGCTGGGTGTTTGGTCGAGACGAACCAGCCGGCCATCTCCGCCGCCGTGATGGCCGGCGCACCGAGGACCTGCGGCGACAGACCTTCGCTCCCGTTGGGGGCGCCAACAGCCGGCGGCACCGATCCTCTCGGCGGTGTCGTGGTGGAGGGCGCCGACGTGGCTGGCTTGGAGCTGGCTGGCTTGGAGCTGGCTGGCTTGGAGCTGGCCGCCATGGTGGCGCTGGCCGCCAAGCCGCCCACCGTTGCCGTTCGCAGGGTTTGGGCGAGGGACGCCTTCTCGGCGGCCAGCCTGGTGTTGGCGGCCCCGAGCGCCGACCGGGCGGCAATCACGTTGTCCGCCGCATGAGCCACGACGCCCTGGGCGTTGGTCACCGCTCTCTTGGCGCCGTTCAAGTTGTGCTTCTCCTGGTCGGTGATGAGGCTGATCATCTCCTCGGCATCGGTGCGCCACGAGCCGGTCAGGCCAAACGCATTCGAGGCCGGCCGGGGATCGTTGGCGGCAGGGTTGGCGTAGGCGGCACCGGTGTAGGCGGCGACGGCGATCGACGAGAGCTTCCCGGTGGCCCCGCTCACCGCGGTGCGGGCCGCCGCCAACCCGCCTTGGGCGCCAGCCTGAGTGCGCTGTACGGTCGCCAGGTTGGCGGCGGAAGACGAGGCCCGCTGTTGAGCATCGGCCTCCGCCATTTTGACCTGAGCCACCTGGCCGATGGCCTGGAGCTGTCCCAGTGCGCCAAGCACGGCACCGACGATGACGGTGGTGTCGGGGCCGGCAGGCGCCGGGGCGCCGGGCGCAGTGACCGGCGCGGAGGTCGATGGACCCCTGGTGGGCACCCCCGGTACCCC
>JALZAH010000234.1 GCA_030948425.1 Actinomycetota bacterium | reverse complement strand
GTCCTCGCCGCCCATGATCCCGCCGATACCGACCGGTATGGAATGGGCGTCGCAGATCAGGCAGTCGTTGTCGTCGAGGGCGCGTTCGGCGCCGTCGAGGGTGGTGATGGTCTCCCCGCGGCGTGCTCGGCGCACGGTGAGGCCCCGCCCGGCCAGACGGCCGAGGTCGTAGGCGTGGTTGGGTTGGCCGAGGTCGAGCATGACGTAGTTGGAGACGTCGACGACGTTGGAGATAGGTCGCATCCCGGCCAACGTCAGCCGTCGGGCCAGCCACACTGGCGATGGACCCACGACCACGCCGTCAAGGACGGTGCCGGTGAAACGGGGGCACAGGTCGGGGTCGGCAACCGACACCGCCGCGGCTTCGACGCTCGGGTCCACCGCTACAGGGCGAGCGTCGGCGGGGATGGCGAAGGGCAGACCCGCGGCGGCGGCCAGATCCCGGGCCACGCCGGCCATCGACAGGGCGTCGGGCCGGTTGGGGGTGATGTCGAGGTCGAACACCACGTCGGGTTCCAGGCCCAGGGCGTCACGGAGTGGCGTTCCCGGCACGGCCAGACCGGCGGGCAGGATCATCAGCCCATCGACGCCCTCGGTGGCCGGAAGCTCCAGCTCCTCCGGCGCGCACAACATGCCGTTGGACCACTGGCCGCGCATCTTGCGACGGGCAATCTCCATCCCGCCGGGGAGCTTGGAGCCGACGGTGGCCAGAGGGACCAGGTCACCAACCGCCATGTTGGTGGCGCCGCAGGCGATCTGCACAGGCTCGCCGGCCCCCCGGTCGACGTCGACGAGGCGGATACGGTCGGCATCGGGATGGGCGCGGATGTCAAGGATCCTGACCACCTCGACGCCCGCCAGGTCGCCGCCCTCCAGGTCGCCGCCCACCCGGGTGATGGCGTCCACCACAAGCCCCAGGTTGGACAGGGCGGAGGCGAGCTCGTCCACGGGGGCGTCGAAGGGAGCGAAATCTCGGAGCCAGGACAGCGGAGCGCGCATTGGGGCCTCAGAACTGGGACAGGAAGCGGACGTCGTTGTCGAGCAGGACGCGCATGTCGGCCAGCTCGACTCGGACCTGGGCCAGTCGGTCGATCCCGAAACCGAAGGCGAAGCCGCTGTAGGTGTCCGGGTCGATCCCAACGGATGCGAACACCAACGGGTCGACCATGCCACAGCCTCCCAGCTCCAACCAGCCAGAACCCGAGCAGGTGCGGCAACCTGTTCCCTCGCAGATCGGACAGGTGACCTCGAACTCGGCGGAGGGCTCGGTGAAAGGAAAATACGAAGGTCGGAGGCGGGAGTGGATGTCGGGGCCGAAGAACGCGGTGGTGAACGTCTCGATGGTGCCGGCCATGTCGCCGAAGGTGATGCCCTTGTCGACCACCAGGCCCTCGAGCTGGTGGAACACCGGGAGGTGGCGGGCGTCGGGGGTGTCACGGCGGTAGCACCGACCGGGCATCACCGCGAAGATGGGCGGGGCGGCCGATTCCATGAGCCGGATCTGCACAGGTGAGGTGTGCGTTCGCAACAGGACCGTCCCCGGCGGGCCGAGCTCGAGATACAGGGTGTCCCACATGCCCCGGGCCGGGTGATCGGGGGGCATGTTGAGCGCTTCGAAGTTGTACCAGTCGGTCTCTGCCTCGGGTCCTTCGGCCACGGTGAAGCCCATGGCCACGAACGTGTCCTCCAGCTCGGTGCGGGTCTGGGTGACCAGGTGCAGGTGGCCGCGGGCGGGCAATGACCTCCCGGCTCCAGCGTGGCGCCGGCCCCGGGCCAGGCCCATGGCTTCGGTCAGGTCCAGGTGCTCATGTTCGGCCCGCAGGCGGAGAGCTTCGGCATCGAGGAGCTGACGCCGTCGACTGGCCAGGTTGGTGAGATCCCGGCGAGCGGCATTGATCGCCGCGCCGGCCTGGCGCCGGGCGTCGGGGTCGAGCGAAGCCAGCCGATTGTGGAGGCGGGCGAGGGCCGATCGCTTGCCGACCACCGAGGTTTCGGCATCCTTGAGGTCTCCCGGTGACGCGGCCGCCTCGAGGGTGGAGCTTCCCTCGCTCACGACCGCGGCCAGAGCCTCGGCGATGGCGCGTAGCTCGGAATCGATGGGTTCGGAACCAATGGGTCCGGGGTCGGTCGGAGGTACGGCGATGGTCAGTGCTCCTGGTGTTGAGGTGTTTCGAGCGGCGGGACCGCTTCCACGGGTGGCAGGTCCACGATGGGCACGGTGAAGCGGAACGTGGCGCCGTCGGGCGGATGAGATTCCGCGCTCAGGCGACCCCCGTGCGATTCCACCAGTCCCCGGCTGATCCACAGGCCGAGACCCGAACCGCTGGGGCGGGCTTCGGATCGGCGGAAGAACCGTGTGAACACCCGGGGCAGATCCTGTGCAGAGATGCCCTCCCCCCGGTCCCGGACGGCCACGCTGACCTCGTTGCCGACGACGCCACCTTGGATGCGCACGTCGAGCGGAGATGCGTATTTGCAGGCGTTCTCCACCAGGTTGGTCAGTACCTGCTCGATCTTGTCGGCGTCGGCCGAGACCCTCGGCACGTCGAGCGCGAAGCTGACCTCCGCTTCCAGATCCGGGTAGGACATGGAGACCTTGTCCACCACCGACGTGGCCAGCGCCTCCAGGTCGACCAGCTGGCGGCGCAGCACCAGGCGGCCGGTCTCCAGGCGGCTGATGTCGAGCAGCTCGGTGACCAGTCGGGTCACCCGATCGGCGTCGTGATGAACGGCTTCGAGCATCATCCGCTTCTGGTCGTCGCGCAGGCGGTCCCAGCGGTGCAGCAACAGGCTGGTGTAACCCTTGACCGAGGTGAGGGGGGAACGCAGCTCGTGGCTCACGGTGGAGATGATCTCGATGCTTCGGTCCGTGCCGGCTTCCTCGGCGCGCTCCAAGCAGAGCACCGCCCCCCGCAGCGATCCGGCGTCATCGCGTTGGTAGGTACCGGTGAGGCGCACGGGCATCGGGGCACCTTCGCCGCTACGCACGTAGATCACCTGGGCCACGATTCGCCGGACCGAGTCCAACACGACCGATCGGTCCCAGCCGTCGCCCCACAGCGGGCGTCCGTCGACGTCGGTGGGGTCGAACACCGCGCTTGCCGAGGCGCCGATCAGCCCTGAGCAACGGTGACCAGTCAGGCGGGTCACGGCGGCGCTGGCCCCGATGATGCGCCGGTCGGCGTCGACCACGATGATGGCGCCCGGTAGGGCGTCGAGGCTGATGGTCTCCACGATCACCGGTTGCTCCGAGCGACGGCGACCCGGCGTTGTCGGGCCGCCTCGAAGCACACCAGAGCGGCGGCGATGCCCACGTTGAGCGACTCGGTACGTCCCGCCATGGGGATGCTCAACCATTCGTCGATGCTGCCCTCGACAGCTCCAGGCAGGCCGGTGGCCTCGTTGCCGATCACCACCGCCGTTGGCTGACCGAGGTCGATCTCGGTGTAGTCACGGCCTCGCCGGGCGGCGGCACCGACCCGGTGAAGACCCCAGCCCGACACCGTGTCGAGGACGTTGGCCACCGGGCCTCCGACAACGACGGGGATGTGGAAGATGGCCCCGGCCGAGGCCCGGACCGTCTTGGGGTTGTAGACGTCGACCGAACCTTCACAAAAGATCACCCCGCCGGCTCCGGCGGCCTGCGCCGAGCGCAGCACGGTCCCGGCGTTACCCGGATCGCGCACGTCGGCGCACACGACGACCAGATCGGCCTGACGCAGACGCAGCTCGTCGAGGGGGATGTCGACGTCACGCACGACGGCCAGCACCGGCTGGGGGGTCACCGTGCCGGCGACCCGTTCGAGGACACCATCGTCGAGCTCGAACACCCGGCTACCAGCGTCGAGAGACCGGGCGAGGAGCTCCTCGAGCTCCGGATCGATGGAGCCGGGATCGACGTAGACCGCTTCCACATCGGAGCCGGCGCCCATGGCCTCGGACAGCACCTTGACGCCCTCGACCACGAAGCACCTTTCGGCCAGCCGGCAGCTGCGGCGGGCGATGAGCCGCCGCAGCCTTTGCACCCGTTGGTGGCGGTAGGCCAACCGGGTCAGCGTGATCCCCCGGACTCAGGCGGTGGTGGAGTCAGCGTGAGCCGGCACCGGCACGGCGGACCGGGCCACCTCGACGAGAGCAGCGAAGGCAGCATCATCGCGCACGGCGATATCGGCGAGCACCTTGCGGTCCACCGCAACCCCGGCGACGCGCAACCCGGCTATCAGCCGGCTGTAGCTCAGCCCGTGACTACGGGATGCAGCATTGATGCGCTGGATCCACAGCTGGCGAAAATCACCCTTGCGCGCCCGACGGTCGCGGTAGGCGTACTGCAGCGAGTGCATGACCTGTTCGTGGGCGGCGCGGTAGCTGCGGCTCTTGTTGCCGTAATAGCCTTGCGCCTGCTCCAGAACGGCACGGCGGTGCTTCTTGCTGTGGACGGCACGCTTGACCCTGGCCATCGGAGCTCCTTTCGTGAGGGTTTGGTTCGCTTCAGAGACCGAGCATGCGCTTGACGGCGCGCTGGTCACCCTTGGCCACATCGGCGGGGCGAGCCAAACGACGGGTGCGGACACTGGACTTCTTCTCCAGGATGTGGGATCGGAAAGCCCGGCGCCGCTTCAGCTTGCCGGTCCCGGTCACCTTGATCCGTTTGGCGGCTCCACGATCGGTCTTCATCTTCGGCATCTACGGTCAACTCCTGGGGTGGGGGTAGCACCCCGGTCCCGGGGCGTTGTGGCTGCCGCCGCGGCGGCAGATGCTACGAGGTGGCCGGTGCGCCCGGGTGGGAGGCCGGAGCCACCGAACCGTTGGGGGTCGTTGGGGCCGCCGGCACGGGGTCTTGGGTCACTGGGGCCCGGGGGACGGCGACCTCACGAGTGGCGCCCTGCGAGTCGGACGAGGTCGCGTCCTTGCCCGGAGACCGAGCTGCCTGCTGGGAGCGTCGATCGGGAGCGAGCACCATGATCATGTTGCGACCGTCGAGCTTGGGCGCCGATTCGACCTTGGCTACATCGCCAACCGTCTCGGCCACGTGATCCAGGATCTTCTTGCCAAGATCCGGGTGGCTCATCTCTCGCCCGCGGAACATGATGGTGATCTTCACCTTGTGACCTTCACCGAGAAAGCGGGCGACCTGGCGGGTCTTGGTATCGAAATCACCAGTGCCGATCTTGGGCCGGTACTTCATCTCCTTGATGCTCGTGCTGGTCGTCCTCCGCTTGGACTCCTTGGCACGCTGCGCGGCCTCGTACTTGAATCGGTTGAAGTCCATGATCCGGCAGACCGGCGGCCGGGCGTCGGGGGCCACTTCCACCAGGTCCAGGTCGAGTTGGCGAGCGATGTTCTGGGCCTCAGGCAGCGCTTTGACGCCGAGCTGGGTGCCATCGGGATCGATGAGCAGGACTTCTCGGGCACGGATCTTCTCGTTGATCCGGTGCTCGCTCTGGTCGGGTGCAGCTGCTATTGCGACATCACTCCTCGGGATTGGCCCTTGAACGACAACAAGGGCAGACGTCAGGAAGCACGCCCGCCCTACCGGCGGTCGATCAACCCGGACGCACCGCTAAAACAAAGCGAACGGTTGGTGGCCGGGTGGGGGCAGACAGCACCCCACTTCCTTCTCTTGTTTTCCATCATAGGGTAGCGCAATGAGCACGCTTTGGACGCCAGACGGTGAACGGCCCATCCGGCGGGAGCCGACCAGTCCCAATCCGCCCCCTTCGTCGTCGGCTCCCCCGCCCTCTTCAACGCCGGGCGCTTCGGCTTCTTCCCGCGAGCAGGAGCCAGACCAGTCGTCCGCCGAGAAACCCGACGAGGCCGAGATGCAGGCCCGGATGGCCGAGCTCAGTGAGCAGATGGCCAACACCCCCGCTGAGGTCATCATCGCCAACCACGCCTACGGCCTCTTCGAGTTGGCCGCCTTGCACCTGTCCTGCCAGCCGCCGCAGCTCAGCGAGGCCCGCACCGCCATCGACGGGTTCGCCGCCCTGGTCGAGGGCATGGCCGGGCGCCTGGGTGACGCCGAGCCTCAACTGGTCGACGGGCTGGCCCAGCTACGAATGGCCTACGTGGAGATCTCCCGGTCCGCTCCGGGCCCCGACGCAAAGCCCGGTACCCTCGGGACCACGTAGGCTTCTCCGGCCCGGACGTGCCCGGCCTCCCACTGTCCATGGCGGCCGGCGAGGACCTCGAAGGCCACTGCGGCACCCACCGCGATGGTGCGACTCCCGTCGGCGATCTGCGTGCAGTGGAAACCCAGTCGCTGACCGGCGCTGGTGAGCACCGTGCCCAGGCCGACCGCCTCGTCAAAGGCGGTCACCACGCCCTGTTCGTGTGTCACGGGATCACCTTGGCGATGGGCAACTCAAGGATGTCGGATGCACCACAGTCCTTCAGGGTGGGGATGAGGGTGTTGATCGTCTCCTTGGGCACGACGGCCTCCACCGCATAGCTCTCCTCCCCGAACAGCTTCGACACCGTCGGCGAGCGCATGGCCGGCACCAAGGCGATGATGGCATCGAGATCGGAGGCGGCCACGTTCAACTTGAGCAGCACCCGATGGCGGGCCACCAGCGTCCCCTGCAGCAGGCTGAAGAGCTGCCCCATGGCGTGGCGCTTCTTGGGATCAGCGTGCGACGCAGGGTTGGCGATCAGCTCGGTGCGCGACACCAGGACCGTTTCGATGATCCGCAGCCCGGCGGCGCGCAGTGCCCGACCGGTCTCGGTGATCTCCACCACGGCATCGGCGATCTCGGGGACCTTGGCCTCGGTCGCCCCGTAGGAAAGGAGGATCTCGGCGTTGATCCCGTGCGAGCGCAGGTAGCGACCGGTGAGCTCGGGATACTCGGTGGACACCCGGACCCCAGCACTCAGATCAGCCACGGAGGCGACCGGGGAATCGGCGGCCACAGCCAAGACCAAGTTGATGGGTTTGGCGGTGGCCTTTGAGTAGCGCAGGTCCCCGAGCGACGTCACGTTTGCACCCGTCTCCTCGATCCAGTCCCGCCCGGTGATGCCCAGGTCGAAGAGACCCTCACTGACGTAGCGCGGTATCTCCTGGGGTCGCAGGATACGGACCTCGGCGATTCGGGGATCATCGATGTCGGCGCGGTAGGCGACGTCTGAGCTGCGGCTGACGGCCAGATCGGCGGCTTCGAAGAGATCCAGCGTGGCCTTCTCGAGGGACCCTTTGGGCAGGACCAGACGGAGCATGGCCTAGCCGGCCACCAGCCGCCGTAGTACGTCGGCCATCTCGATGGCGGTGGCCGCCGAGTCGAACCCCTTGTTGCCGGCCTTGGACCCGGCCCGCTCCAGGGCCTGATCAACGGTGTCGGTGGTGAGAACGCCGAAGACGACAGGCACACCGGTGTCGAGCGCCGCCCGGGCTACTCCCGACGCCGCCTGAGCGGACACCAGGTCGTAGTGGCTGGTAGCTCCGCGGATGACCGCACCGAGGGTGATCAGCGCGTCGTAGCTCCCGCGGCGGGCCATGGTCAGGGCGGCGAGGGGCAGCTCGAAGGCCCCTGGCACCCACACGGTGGTCACATCTGCCTCGGCCACGCCGTGGCGGCGGAGGCCGTCGAGGGCGCCGGCCAAGAGGCGCTCGGAGATCAGCTCGTTGAACCGGCTGCACACCACCCCGATCCGCAACCCGCGTCCATCCAGGCTGCCCACGACAATGTTGGGGCCATTGGTCGCCGAACCCGGTGCTGAGGTCACCTTCCGACCTCCTCGGTCCTCAGCGCTGCACCCGGTGCGACGGCGGCCGGATCGGGACCCTGCAGATGACCCATCCGCTCTTGTTTGGTCCGCAGGTACTTTTCGTTCTCTGCGGTCAGGGCCGACTCGATCGGCACCCGCTCCACGATCTCCAGACCGAAGCCCTCAAGGCCGCCCCGCTTGGCCGGATTGTTGGTCATGAGCCGCATGGTGGTGATCCCCAGGTCGACGAGGATCTGAGCACCGATACCGTACTCCCGGCTGTCGACGGGCAGGCCCAGCTCCACGTTGGCATCGACGGTGTCAAGACCCTGGTCCTGGAGCCCGTAGGCCTGCAGCTTGTGGGTGATGCCAATCCCTCGACCCTCGTGACCCCGAAGGTAGACGATGACCCCGGTGCCCTCGGCGGCGATGCGCTCCTGAGCAGCCCGCAGCTGGTTGCCGCAGTCGCAGCGCAAGGAACCGAAGGCGTCGCCCGTCACGCACTCGCTGTGGACCCGCACCAACACGTCGGCCTGACCGTCAGGCTGGCCCATGATCAACGCCAGGTGCGTCTCGCCACCGACGGTGTCCTCGAAGGCTATGCAGGTGAAGTCCCCGAACTCGGTCGGCACTCTCGCTTCTGCGGTCCGGCGCACCAGCCGCTCGGTGCGGCGACGATAACGGACCAGGTCGGCGATGGTGACGAGGACGAGGCCATGCTCCTTGGCAAAGCGCTCCAGCTCGGCCCGGCGGGCCATGCCCAACCCGTCGGAGGTGACCACCTCGCAGAGGATCCCGGCAGGCGCCAGGCCGGCCATGGTCGCCAGGTCGACGGCGGCCTCGGTATGGCCGGCCCGCTTGAGAACCCCGCCGGGGCGCGCCCGCAGCACGTGGACGTGACCCGGGCGGGCCAGGTCCACGGGGCGGGTGGCCGGGTCGACGAGGGCCCGGATGGTCCGGGCCCGATCCCCCGCAGAGATGCCGGTGCTCGTGCCGTGAAGGACGTCGACGGTCACCGTGAACGCCGTGCGCTGCACCTCGGTGTTGCGGGCCACCATGAGGGGCAGCTCCAGCTCATCGGCCCGGGCGTCGGTGATCGGTGCGCAGATCAGCCCAGAGGTGTGACGGACGAAGAAGGCCATGCGGTCGGCGGTGGCGTGCTCGGCGGCCATGATCAGGTCGCCCTCGTTCTCCCGGTCCTCGTCATCGACGACGACCACGATCTCGCCGCGGCGGATGGCGTCGACCGCCTCCTCAATGGGCGTTTCGGTCATGTCGCTCAGCCTCTCTCGGTGGCCAGGGATGCGTACGGCGTTGCCACACCGGCGCCCAGCAGGCGCTCGGTGTACTTGGCGATGACGTCCACCTCGATGTTGACGGCGTCGCCGGCGTGACGACGCCCGAGGGTGGTGACGGCCGCCGTGTGGGGGATGACGGCGACGGTGAAGAGCTCGTCGCCCACGTCGACGACGGTCAGGCTGACCCCGTCGACGGTGATCGAGCCCTTGGCCACGAGGTAGTGGACCACCCCGGCCGGCACCCGGATCCTGAGGTCGGGTGCCGGGGCGACGACGGTACCCACGGCGTCGACATGGCCCTGCACCAGGTGACCACCCAGGCGATCTTGGAGGCGGACCGGGCGTTCCAGGTTCACCCGATCACCCTCGGTCACGACGCCCAGGTTGGTCCTTTCCATGGTCTCACCCACCGCGTCTGCCGCCCAGCCATCCTGGTCGATGTCGACCACGGTCAAACAGCAGCCGTTGACGGATATGGAGGCCCCGATGACGGCGTCAGCGGTCACGACCGACGCGTCGAAGACCAGACGGGTGGTGTCCCCGTCCGAGTGGCGCCGGCGAAGCCGGCCAAGTTCCTCGACGATGCCGGTGAACATCGCCGGTCACGCTAGAGCATCGGCGTCCGGTACCAACTCGACGCACAGGTCGTCTCCCAAACGGCGGACCTCGACCATGCGGCCCCGCCACAACGACGCCATCGTCGCCGCGCCGGGTCCGGCGAACATCGGCACCCCGTCGTCGCCGCCCAGGAACGCCGGGGCCAGATAGATCACGTAGCGGTCGACCAGGCCGGCGGTGTGGAAGCGCCGGGCCACCGTTGCCCCGCCCTCGACCAGGAGCTGCACCACGCCCCGTGCGCCCAGGTCGTCGAGGACATCCCCGAGGTCACCGATCAGCTCCAGCGCCGGGTGGACCCGGGCGCCGGGCGGGGCGTGGCCGAGCACCACCCTGAGGGGGTCGCGTCCGGTCACGCTTCGGACGGTGAGCGCGGGGTCGTCGGCTCGCACCGTGCCCGCCCCCACCAGGATGGCGTCGCTTTCGGCTCGAAGACGGTGGGCGTCGAGGCGGGCCTGGGGTCCCGTGATCCAGGTGCTGGACCCGTCGGGGGCGGCGATGCGCCCATCGAGGGTAGCGGCCAACTTGAGCACCACATAGGGCCGGCCCGTCCGGCGCTGCACCAGGTAGGGGTTCAGCTGGGCCTGGACCTCGGCGGCCCCCACCCCGGTGACGACCTCGATGCCGGCGGCCCTGAGGCGCTCGACACCACGGCCCGAGACCCGGGGATCGGGGTCGATCACGCCAACCACCACCCGGGTCACGCCGGCGGCGATGACGGCATCGACGCACGGCGGGGTCCGACCCTGGTGGGAACAGGGTTCGAGCGTGACATACAGCGTTGCTCCCCTCGTTGATGGTCCCGCCAGGTCGATGGCGACGATCTCGGCGTGGGGACCGCCGGGGGGCTGGGTGGCTCCCAGGGCGACCGGTTCGTCACCGGCGGGAACGACCACCGCTCCCACCCACGGATTGGGCGACGTGGCTGTCCGCATGGTGGCGGCGGCGGCCACCGCCTCGCCCATCCAGAGCTCGTCGAGGTCGGCCGGCGCCCCGTCGGGAGGCCCCTCGGTCAACCCAGCTCGGTCACCGCAGCCCGGTCACGGGTGCGGGGTTGGCGATCCGGCCAGCAGACGGATGGCGTGAGGGATGATGTCGATGACCGCCTCGAGACACTCGACGGCGCCCTTGGGGGAACCGGGCGTGTTGAGGATCAGGGCCGTGTGGCGGGTGCCGGCCGAGGCGCGCGACAACCGGCCGAGGGGGTTGACGGCGCGCATGGCCTCGGCTAGCCCGGGGGCCTTGCGATCCAAGATCTCCTCGGTTCCTTCCGGCGTCAGGTCCCGGGGACCGAACCCGGTGCCGCCGGTGGTGACCACCAGGCCATTGAACCCGTCGCTGGCCTTGGTCAGGACGGCGGCGACAGACGCAGTCCCGTCGGCGACAACAGCACGGACGACGACGTCGAAACCGGCAGCGGTGAGCGAGTCGGCCAGGGCGGCGCCGGAGCGGTCCTCCCGGGTCCCGGCGACCACACCGTCGGAGACGGTGATCACCTTGGCCGCCGGCCGCTGTACGCCTGGCGTGCCGTCAGCCACCGCCACCCCCATGGGCGGCGGCGAGCAGGGCGGATTCGCATGAGAGCACAGACGACGCGACGCAAGCCATCGTCCCTACGCTACGTCACCGCCGCGCTGAGTCCGGCTCGAGGCGCAGGCCCAAGACGAACATACCGTCGGTCTCCTCGCTTTGGGGCAGCAGCAAGGCGCCCCGTCCGGCCGGGACCCACGGGGCGGGAGGCGGCGGGACCGGCACCAGGTCCGGGCGGTTCGATGCCAGCCACCGGTCGATGTCGGCGGTCTCCGCGGTCGTCAGGGTGCACACGCCGTAAACCAGAAGCCCCCCGGGGCGGACCAGGTCGGCGGCAGCGGTGAGCAGCCGGCGCTGCAAGCCGGCGAGGCGATCAATGTCGCCCGGTTGTATTCGCCACCGGGCGTCGGGGCGGCGGCGGAGCACGCCCAGCCCCGAGCACGGGGCATCGACGAGTACCCGATCGAAGCTGCCGGGTCGCCACGGGGGTCGGGCGGCGTCGGCCACCACGACGCGGACCGAACCGGCCAGGCCCAGCCGGCCCACGTTGCCGGCCAACAACGACGTCCTGATCCGGTCGGAGTCGGCGGCCACCACCAGCGCGGGCCCGACACCGCCCGGCAAGGGCGTCGAAGAGTCACCGCCCTGCGGGCCCCCGGGGCCCCAGGCCATGGCCGTGGCCTTGCCGCCGGGCGCGGCGCACACATCGATGACCCGTTCCCCCGCCCGGCATCCGACGTAGGCGGCGACCAGCTGGCTGGCCCGGTCCTGGATGTAGCCGTCCGCCCGCTCGGTCATCTCCGCCGGACGATTCATCGTCTCCAGGGCGGCACGGGCCGGGCCAGATCCCAGATCGGTGGCCAGGCGGGCGACCAGCCAATCGGGGTAGGACAGCTCCGTCGCCGGGTCCGGCCAACGGATGGGTCCCCCGTCGACCACGGCGGCCACCTTGCGGAGCACGGCGTTGACCAGGCCCCGTCCGGGCCCCTGAACCTCTTCGACGGTGGCGGCCACGGCCGCATGGGACGGGACACGCATCCATCCCAGCTGGTAGGCCCCCATCCGCAGGGCAGCCCGGACCGTGGCATCGGTTCGTCCCTGAACGAACCGGTCGACCAGCCAATCACACGCTCGTTGCATCCGGCAGGTGCCATACACCAGCTCGGTGACCATGCCCCGGTCGCGAGCGTCGAGAGCGGACCCGGCCAACGCTTCGGGTACCACAACGTTGGCCCGGCCACCGCCGTCCACGGCGACAAGAGCGTCGAGCGCCACCCCACGGGCGGTGATGATCCGAGACCGGCTCGGCCGGCGCCGACGGCTGTCGAAGGGGCGGCCCTCGGGATCTGATGGCGGTGAGCTCGACGGCGGTGGGACCGCGCTCACGCGCCGAGTCGCTCGCCGGGAGCGGGCCGGGCCCCGCGCACCCAGTCGTCGGCGGCGAGCGCCGCTCGGCCCTCAGGCTGGACGCGGAGCAGATGCAGCGATCCCCTGGCGGTGATCACCTCGGCACCGACGAGCGTCCCCGGTCCCCCGCCTGCACCCTGGTCGGAGGAGTGGGCCGCCCACACCAAAAGGCGCTTGCCCCGCCATGTCGTCCACGCACGCCCGATGCGCACCAGGCGGGCCAACTCGACGGCCGGGCGGTCCCACTCGAGCTCGAGCTCGCCGGGTGACAGCTTCGCTGCGTAGGTCGGCTCGCCGACCTGGTGCCGAGGTTGGCCCAGACCCCTCCTCAGGCTGTCCACCAGCAGTCCGGCCCCCAGCTCGCCCAGACGCTCGGTGAGGGCGGCGGCCGTCTCCTCGGAGCCGATCTCCGTCTCCGAGCGGTCGTACACCGGACCGGTGTCGAGTCCGGCCTCGAGCTCCATTAGGGACACGCCGGTGACCGGGTCTCCGGCCAGGATGGCCCGTTCCACAGGCGCGGCGCCACGCCAACGGGGCAGCAGCGAGAAGTGGACGTTGATCAGAGGGAGGGCACCGAGGACCGGGGGTCGAATGATCCTGCCGTAGGCCACCACCACCCCGAGCTCGGCGCCGACCGTTGCTGCGTCGCCCACCTGGTGGCTGACCACCAGGTCCAGGGCGTGGGCGGCGGCCTTGACGGGGCTGGGTGACGGCGGCGCCCCCCGCGACCGGCGGGCGTCGGCACCGGTGACCACCACGGCCACCTGGTGGCCGGCGTCGACCAGCGCGGACAGGACGGACGCCGCCGGCGATGGCGTACCGAGGAAGGCCAGGCGCAGGGTCAGCTCTCCAAGCGCTTGCGCAGCTCAGCCATGGCCACCCGGCGCTGGTCGGCGTCGAGCATGTCGACCAACAGCTTCCCGTCGAGGTGGTCGAGCTCGTGCTGCAGGCACCGGGCCTCGAGCTCGTCGGCCTCCAGGGAGATCTCCCGGCCGTCGAGGTCGAACCCCGTGAGGTAGATCTCCTTGGGCCGCACGATGGGGAAGAAGAGACCGGGGATGGACAGGCATCCCTCGTCGTACTCCCACTCGCCGCGCCCCTCGGTGATCGTCGGGTTGACGATGGTGATGGGATCGTCATCACCGATCTGGTAGACGAACAGCCGCTTGCCCACCCCGACCTGGGGCGCGGCCAGGCCCACTCCCTGGGCCTCGTACATGACGTCGATCATCTCCTCGACCAGGCTGACGACACCCCCGTCGATGTTGGTCACCTCGGCGGCGCGAGTGGTGAGGACCGGGTCGCCGAAGTACCGCAGGCGATAGTTGGACACGACAACCATCGTATCGGTCAGCCAGTAGCGTTTCGCGGCCATGACTTCCGGTCAGTACTTCGAGGCCGACCCGGTGGTGCCGTCCCGGCTCGGCCACGTCGAGTTGCGCTTGGCGGACCTGACCGTGAGCCTGAGCGTCGATCGGGGCGTGTTCTCCGCCGGCCGAGTGGACCCGGGTACCGTCGCCCTGCTGCGGGCCTCACCGCCGCCCCCCGAGGAAGGTGACCTGGTCGACCTGGGGTGTGGGTACGGTCCGATCGCCTGCACCCTGGCCCGTCGCTCGCCGGCCGCAACCGTGTGGGCCGTCGACGTCAACCGCCGAGCCCTGGCTCTCACTGAGGCCAACGCCGCCGCGCTGGGTCTGGCCAACGTCCGCGCCATCCCGCCCGGCGACCTCCCCCCCGGGCTCCGAGTCGCCGGCCTGTGGTCCAACCCTCCGATCCGCATCGGCAAGGTGGCACTCCACGACCTTCTCACCGGGTGGTTGGCCCGTCTCGATGACGGTGCCCGGGCGTGGCTGGTCGTGCATCGACACCTGGGAGGGGACTCGCTGGCTGCGTGGATGGACGCCGGCGGCTTCCGGGTCCGACGGGCCGGTTCCAAGCAGGGCTACCGGATCCTCGACGTGACCCGACGCCAGCCACCGCCGAACATGACAGAGCCGGAATCGTGACGGAGCCCGCGCCGTGAAGCAGCTGGGTCCCACCGAGCTCAAACGCCTGCACCGGGAGTGGAACCGTCGCTCCATCCGACGCCTGGCCCTGCTCCTCGACGGCGTCAGCTCCCCCTTCAACGTGGGCGCCATCACCCGCACCGCCGCCGCCTACCGGGTCGACCATCTCTATCTGGCCGGGGGTGCCACATCGCCGCGCCACGCCAAGGCCGGAAAAACGGCACTGGGCACAGATCGGTACCTGTCGTGGACCGTCTTCGAACACAGCCCCGACGCCGCCGACGCCGCCCGGGAGGACGGGTTCGCCGTAGTCGGCCTGGAGCTGGCCGACGGCGCTGTTCCCCTCCACCTCCTCGAGGCCGGCCCCGACGTGTGCCTGGCCATCGGCCACGAGGACCACGGGTTGACGTCGGCCACCCTGGCGGCGTGTGACACCGTTGCCTTCCTTCCCCAGCTCGGTCGGGTCGGCAGCCTCAATGTGGCCACGGCGGCATCCATCGGCCTCTACGAGCTGCGTCGCAAGGAGTGGCGCTGACGCGCCTCACACCCGGAGGGGATCGACCTCGACGCGCACCCGGGCGCCAGGCTGGGGTCGGGAGCCCAGGGCGTCGGCCAGAGCAGCGGGATCGCCGGCCCGGATGAGCCATCGGCCGGCGTCGGGACCGAGCACGTCGACGCCCGGGCGGCCCCGCAGGCCCTCCACCACCTCGGTGGCGCCGGCCCCCGAGACGGCGGCCAAAGCGGCGAACGGGGGCCACCCCAGGGCGGCGCGCACCTCCCTCTCGGCCGCCGTCGCCCGGTCGGGATCAGCGGCGGTGGCGGCGGCGATGACGTCATGGTCGGGGACCCTGGTCTGTACGAGAACCCGCCCGGCTCGCCCGCCCACCACGCGCGACGCCCGGGCCAACAACCCGAGCGCCTCCTCGGCGGCTCGGAACCGGGGGGCGAGAAGTTCACCGTCGAAGTCGAGAAACGCCACCGCGTCGAGTCGCCGGGCCCGGTGCAGCACCGCCTCGGTCCCCACCATCAAGTCGGCCTCGCCATCCTCCTCGGCCGCTGCGGTAGCGGAGGTGATCTCCACCACCGGCCGGCCAGCCAGGCTCTCCAGCTCCTCTCGAGCCCGGCTGACGCCGACGCGAAGTTGGCGCAGGGTCATCGATCCGCACGCTGCGCACAGCCACGGGCGCGCCGACGCGCACTGCGGGCACAGCAGTGATCGTTGCCGTTCTTCTCCTTCGTCGCCATCTTCGGCCATGGCCGAGCCGCAGCGGTGGCAACGGGCCACCGTTCCGCACGCCCGGCAGGCGAGCAGGCGGGCCCGACCCTTGCGGTTCAGGACGCATCCCACCCGCCCGCCGTGGCGCACCAGGCGTACCAACGACTCGGAGTACAGGCCCAGGCGGGGATCGTCGCCCCGCCGGTCGACGACCTCGAGGGTGGCCCAGCCGTCCCGCTCGATCCGGCGGGACGGAACCACCATCATCGACGCCGCCGCCAACAGATCGAGGGTCGGGCAGGCACTGGTCACCACGCAGGGAACGCCCGCCCGCCGCGCCCGCTCAGCAGCGACCGTGGTGGCGTCCCACGTCGGGTTCTGCTGCTGGTGCAGACCCTCGTCGTGACCGTCGACGACCACCACGACGGCCAGGCCCGGGCAGGGGGCCCAGGCGGCGGCGCGGGCCCCGATGACCACGGCGGCACCCGCCCGGGCCTGGGCCCACTGGTCGGGAACGAGCGCTATCGCAGAGGCGAACCCCGATCCTGACGGGCCCACCCCCGCCCGTCGCAAACGCCCGGCCAAGGCTGCGGCGGCAGCCGTGGTCGGCACCACCACGAGCGTCGG
>JALZAH010000201.1 GCA_030948425.1 Actinomycetota bacterium | reverse complement strand
CCGCTTGCTGCCCCACCGTGATGCCCCCTGGTCGGCCCTCGTGCCCGGTGCCGTGCTGGTGGGGGTCGGCAATGCCGCCCTGCACTTCTTCATCGTCGTCTACGTCGCCCGCCATCTGGCCTCGGCGACCCGCCTCTGCGGCGCCCTGGGCTCCGCCGCCGCCCTGCTCAGCTTCCTCTATCTGATCGGACGCCTCGTCGTCGCCTCGGCCACGCTCAATGCCAGCCTGTGGGATCGCCACCTGGCGGGAGCCACCCAGCCGTTCGCACGCATCGGGACGCGCCTCCGAAAGACCAGGGGATGACCAGGCGCTGTCCGCTCAGGGATGGGTGCAAAATTGAGACGGATCGTCGAACCGAGGACTGAGGTCGGGGGGTTCGCGACCACCGATCTTCCTGAGGTCCCACCCACCTCGAACCGGCCCCTCGGAGCCGTACCGCCACGTGCCATAGGCCACCTCTTCTCCTGGCGACTTGACCAGTTGCCATTCCACGTCCCCGGCGTCGTCGGGCGGCTGGCGGGTCGGGGCGTCGCACCACCAGCCCCGCAGCAGGCCGTCGGGCGTGACCTTGCCCACGAAGGTCCCCTGGGCGACCCGGGCCACGCCCCGCACCTCGTCGCCTACCTGCCGGAAAACCATGACCCCGAAGGAGTCCGAGTTCCACGCACCCTGGAGCTGGGCCGCCGTGAGGGGCTCCTTCTTCTCCCCGGCGGCCGGGACGTGTGGTGCGGCGCTGCTCCAATACTCGGCCAGGGCGCCGGTCTTGAACGGCTCGTTGCTGACCGAGACGGTGCCGGAGAACGGATAGTCCAACAAGACGGTGAGTAGGCAGGCGAACGACACCACCGCGGCCAGCAGGCCTATGTGGACGAGCTGGGCGCGTCGCGGCATCTTGGGCCGGTATCGAGCACCAGCAGGAGAACGGCGCCGAGGGGGAGGGCGAGCCTCAGCAGGGAGGGCAGCTCGGTCGAGCTCAGGGCCAGACGGTCGCGTCGAGCCGAGCCGATGTCTTTGAGCTGGCTCACCGCCTCCGAGTAGAACTGGGCTTGGGGTGTATCCGCCGGTGGCGGCGGGCTGTAGTTCTGGTAGACGGCATAGAGCGTCTGAAGGTTGGCCGAGGTGCGGGGGCTCTCCTTCCCCTCCTTCATGGTTTTCCACTCGTCGTCGGCGATCGAGTGGATGTAGAGGTTCATCGCCTTGTCCAGAAGGATCTGTTGTTCGACAGGGAGACCCTGGCTGGCCCGCTTCATATGGGCGAGATCGGCGGCCTCGGCGGCCACACGAGCGTCGGCGGTCGAGTAGCTGTCGAGGACCGAGGCGATCACGAAGGCCAGGATGAGGGCGAAAACCAGCTCGTAGACGGTCCGCAGCCCGTCGGCCATGTCCTCGAAGTGACCGGCGGCAAGGTTGGGGAACAACTTCCCGGCCGCGAGGACCGCCGCCATCGACAGTAGGACGGTTCCGCCGACTACGACGACAATGATGGCCAGCGGCGTGTAGTTGTTCAGGATGGAGCGCATCGGTCCGGCCAACGGTAGTCTTCCGGTCACCAAATGCGCTTCCGTCCCGCCGCCGCTTCGTGCGCGTTGCTGACGGCGCTCGTCCTTCTCTCGGTCGTGCCCGTTTCCAGCTCCGCGGTCGCCGAGGACCCACCCGGGTGGGTGGTCGACCGCGTGCGCTTCGACCCGACCGACCCGGGCGCCGGTCCCCTCACCGTGGAGGGCGTGGGCGCCTACCGCGGGGCCGTCGAGGTAGTGCCGTCCGGCGGAGGCCTGGCCGTGATCAACGACGTGGGCCTCCAGGACTACGTCAAGGGCATTGCCGAGGTGCCCAGCTCCTGGCCGGCCGAGGCTCTCAAGGCCCAGGCCATCGCCGCCCGCACCTACGCACTCCACGCCAAGACCACGCCGTCCCCGGGGCCCTGGAAGGCCGACGGCGCCGACATCTGCAACACCGACGCCTGCCAGGTCTACGCCGGCCTGGCCAAGGAGAAGGGGCCCGAGGGGGGTGCCTGGTCCGCCGCCGTCGACGACACCGCCGGCCAGGTCCTGCTCTACGGCGGCAAGCCGCTCTTCGCTGAGTACTCCGATTCCAACGGCGGACAATCGGTCGCGGGGAGCCAGCCCTATCTCCAATCGGTCGCCGACCCCGACGACGCCAGCACCGCCGTCGGCCACTGGCACTGGGGCGCGTCTCTGGCGGCCGTGGCCCCGCTGTTCGACGTGGCCGCACCCCTCGTCCTCACCAATGTCTCGCGCAACGGCGACGTCGTCACCTACGTCGTCACCGGACCCGACAACGTGACGGCTCAGGGCACGATGGCCGCCGCCGAGTTCCGTTCCCGGGTGAACGGCGCCCTACCAGTGCCCCCGGGGCTCCCCTCGCCCCTTCCCGCGCCCGACTACACCGTCGGGGTCGAGGGCGACTCCGTGGTCTTCGACGGCGGAGGCTGGGGCCACGGCGTGGGCATGAGCCAGGAGGGGGCCCTGGTCAAGGCCCAGCGGGGCATGTCCGCCGACGAGATCCTGGCTGCCTACTACGGCGGCATCACCCCGCAAACCGTGGGCGCCGACCAGCTCCCGTCGATCCGGGTCGAGGTGGCCACGGGCAAGGGGTCGGTGACGGTGACCCCCGAGCACTATTTCCGGGCCGTGTCCGGTTCCGGCAACCAGATCGGTGGCATCGAGAAGGGGGCCTGGCGCGTCGTCCCCGCCTCGGGCGGGGTGCGGGTGATCCCGCCTGACGGCCGCGAGCCGTTGTCGCTGCGGAAGGC
>JALZAH010000042.1 GCA_030948425.1 Actinomycetota bacterium | reverse complement strand
CGGAAGCCAGGGCCCGGGCCAGGGCCACCCGCTGCGCCTGACCCCCGGAGAGCGACTCAGGGTAGCGGTCATCGAGGCCGGTCAGACCCAGGCGCTGCAACCACCAGGCGGCGACGCCGGGATCGGCGTGGACACCGAAGGTCGCCTGCCCCCAGACGGTGGCGGTGGGCACCAGGGCGCCGCCTTGAGGCACGTAGCCGACCCGGCGCTCCTCGCTGGGCCGGTCGCTCAACACCTCGTCGCCCAGCCGGATCCAGCCCGAGGCGGGATGCCGGACGCCGGCCAGGAGCGAGAGGGTGAGGGACTTCCCCGCCCCCGAGGGACCAAGCAGAGCCAGACGGGCGGCGCCGGGGCGGTGGGCGACGTCCAGGTGGAAGCTGCCGAGCGACGCACGGATGGAGAACGACAGGGCGGAGGGGGTCACCGGCCGAGGCTGGGCCGGGAGCGCTCCGACGGGCTGTGCCCGACCGGCCAGGAGCGACCGGACCCAACGCAGGGGGCGGGTGGTGACCACGCCGACCACCACCAGCGCGGCGACCACCGAGGCCAGCACCGGGCCCTGGGTGGCGGCCAGGCCCGAGGTGCCGAACTGGACGTAGGTGTCCACCGGCAGGGAGTACGGGTGGTAGGCCAGCAGCACGGTGGCGCCGAACTCGCCGAAGGCCCGCAACCAGGCCAGCAGCAGGCCGGCCCGAATGCCCGGGCCGGCGCTGACCACGTCCACCCGCCACCACCTCGACCACCGCCGGTGCCCGAGCGTGGCCGCCACCGCATCGAGGGACGGGTCGGCGGCCGAGAACGCTGAGCGGGCGGCAACCACGGCGAAGGGGGCGGCCACGAACACCTGGGCGATGATGATCCCGACCAGAGAGTCGGTGAGGCGCCGGCCGCTCAGCCGTCCAAGCCACGTGTAGGGCCCCACCAGGCGCAGCAGGAGCAGACCGCTGACCAGCGGCGGGAGGGCCAGGGGCAACTGCACGGCCACCCCCAGGGCCCGCCACCCCGGACCGTGGCGGCGGGCCAACAACCAGCCCAGGGGCACACCGCCGGCAGCGATCACGACCAGGGCGATGGTGGCGCACAGCAGCGAGATGCGAAGCGACGACCACAGGTCGGCGCCGGCGTGGGCGCCGCCGATGGTGGTGACCACCAAAGCAACAGGGACCAGCAGGTAGGCGGCCAGCAGCCCGCCCAGCCCGATGAGGGCGGGCCGGCGCGGGGTCACCTGACGGTCCTGCCGGGAGTCGTCAGCCTGTCGTCCCCAGGACCTTGCGCAGTGAGGCGGGCACGGCCGACCTCACCCCGGTCACCTTGGGGGTGGCGGCCAGGGTCAGGCCGGCGTCGCTGAGGATCTTCTTGCCGGCCGGCGAGTACAGGTAGGCGACGAACGCCTCGGCGGCCTTCTCGTCGGTGGCCCGATTGAGGACGGTCGCGGTGTACTTGGCCGACAGGTTGACCGGGGCCAGGGATACGGAGGGGATGCTGGCAGCCCTGGCCTCGTTGGCATAGAAGAACCCGGCGTCGAGCTGGCCGGACTGCAACCGGCCGACCAGGGCCTCCTCGGGGAAGACTCCCGTGGTCGACGTGGCCAGGGAGCCCAGCGACGGCTCGGACTTCGAGCTGGCCGCCTGGTCGAGGGCCTGGGTGGACAGCTTGCCCTTGGGGTCGAGCTTGGGATCGGTGCGGCCCAGCAGGAACCCGGGCTCGGTCACCACCTGATACCAGGGCTTGGACTTGAGAGCGGCGGCGAACCTCGAGCTCGGGTTGTAGCCAAGGACCAGCGGTGCGGTGGCCAGCGACGCATACCACGACACCCAGTCGCCGTTGGCCGGCCCCATGAGGGTGCCGTTGGCCGATGGCGAGGCCGAGACGAACACGTCTTCGGCCCTGGTCTTGCCCTTGATGGCGCTGGCCAGTGCCGTGGACCCGGCCGGGTAGCCCGAGAAGGTGGCGCCCGTTGCCTTGTCGAACGCCGGGGCCAGGGTCTTGGTGAACAGGCTCTGGAGCGACCCGGCGTAGGCCACGTTGACCGGCCCGGACGCCTGAGGGGCGCCCGATGACGATGAACCGCAGGCGCCCAGGCCGAGCGTGAAGACGGCAACGGTGGCAACCGTCGAGGCGAAGATGCGGTTTGCAGAGGAGCGTCGGGCAGCAGACACGGCGCCAATGGTAGATCAGAGCCGCACCTGCCCGCCCGCCGCCAGGATCAGCCGAGGGGCACGACCGGCATGACCGTCTTCTTCCAGGTGGCGTTCATGACCCCGGCGAAGGACGCGTACCAGGCGACCACGGCGGTGACCAGGCCGACCCAACCGCCGGCGTGGGTGATGCTGGTGTTGGCGTTGAGGGTGCCGATGCACAGCAGCAGGAAGGTCACGAACAGGGTCAGGAACACCGCGGCCACGGCCACACTCACTCGCAGCGAGACGATGAGCATGTAGCCGGTGAAGATGGCCCACACCAACAGGTACAGTCCCAGCGCCTGGTAGGCGTCGGCCTTGGGCAGGCCGGGGTCGACGTACTTGACGAAGGCGGCGAAGCTCAGCCAGAACGCCCCGAAGGACGTGAACGCCAAGGCCCCGAAGGTGTTGCGGTTGCGGAACTCCCACATGCCGGCGGCGAACTGGGCCAGGCCCCCGTAGAACAGGGCCAGGGGGAGGACGACGGCTTCCAACTTGGCGTTGCTGATGATGTTGGCGTTGAACACCGACAGCACGAAGGTGGTCATGGCGAAGGCGGCCAGCCCCAGAGGGGCGGGATCAGCGACGGGCGAGAACAGGGCTCCCTCCGGCTTGGCCCCGGCGTCGCTGGCGGTCTGGTTGATTCCGCCGTGTTGGGTGGCGGCGGATTGTGTGTCGGCGGATTGTGCGGCGGTGTCAGAAGTACGCCGGGCGCCAGGTTGGCTGGCAATGGTCATGGTACGGACCTCCTGTGACAGTCATGGGATGAGCCACCGCGGAGACCGCCGTTCGGACCTTTGTCCTGGTCGGATCCCCCCGGTGCTCAGAGCCTTACCCCGCTCGGGCCAACGTCAGTCGTGGGGTCGTGTTCGTACCGGAGCCTCGTTCTGCGGGGTGGCGCTCAGCGTCCCTGGACGGGGCCCGCCTGGGCCCGGAGCAGGTCCCGGATCTCGGCCAGCAGGATGACGTCCTCGGCGGGCGGGGGGAGCTCGTCGACGGGCACCCGGCCCTGGGCCCGACGCTCGGTCAGCTTGTTGAGCGGGAGGACGACCAAGAAGTACACGGCGGCGGCCACGCCCAAGAAGGTGATGATGTTGTTGATCACGTCCCCGTAGAGGAACCGGCTGTTGTGGATGGTGAAGGCCAGGTTGGCGAAGTCCGGCTTGCCCACGATGGCGGCGATGAGCGGGGTGAGGATGTCGGCCACCAGGGCCTTGACCACAGCGCCGAACGCAGCGCCGATGACCACGGCGACGGCCAGCTCCACGACGTTGCCCCGCAGGATGAACTCCTTGAAACCCTTCATGGCATCTGACGTCCTTTTGGGTCGGGGAGGGTCGCGGTCGGGATCGGGGTTTCGACCGCCGCTTGGTCCGTTCTGTGAGTGAGAATGCGCGTATCTGAACATGGTCACTCACAGAACGGCTCCGGGGCATTATATTGCCGCTGAGCCTCCGGCAGACAAGGGCGTCGGGCGGGGTTCAGCCGCCCTCGGGTGACGGTTCGGCCCCGGTGCGGGTCAACGCCAGGGTGGCGGCCACCACCAGGGCCAGACCCACGGCGGCTCCTGTCACGGCCAGCGGGCCGTGGCGCAACTGCTCGTCGTAGACGACGACGCCGATTGCCAGGCTGGCCACAGGGTCGAGGGTGGTGATGGCCGGCAGGCTGGCCCGCAGGGGCCCGGCCGAAAAGGCCAGCTGGTTGAGCAGGAGCCCGATGGCGCCGGCGACGACGAGCAGATAGAGGGGCCATCCGGTGAACACGGCGACGAGCCCGTGGGACAGGGCGTCGGTGGTGCCCTTCAGGGCGGCGGCCGTGGCGGCGAAGGTGACGCCGGCGCCCACC
>JALZAH010000165.1 GCA_030948425.1 Actinomycetota bacterium | reverse complement strand
CGGTGAGGGAGCGCCACCGGCGGGAGCAGGAGGCCCGATGGTGATCCCGCTGCCCTGGTGGTCGATAGATCCGACGATGTAGCCGGGTGAGAAGCCGTGGTCAGCATGGACGGCGGCGAAGCCGGCGGTGATCGGGAAGCTCACGGCTCCGGGGCGCGGCGAGGTGGCCGAGCCGTTCGGGGTCAGGGCCAGACCGGCAGTGGACAGGGCGGAAAGCACCGCCGGTTCGACGCTCAGCGTCGTCGAGGTGCCCCGCAGGCGGGGGATGGCGGTGACGTGGTCCTTCCTGGCGTTGTAGGTGGTGGGCGGCCCGGCGGCGACGACCTCGACCCGGCCGAGCGGTGTGCCGGCGGTGATTGCCGTGGTCGCCAACGCCTGGTCCAGCGTCGTTGCCCCCGTCTGGGTCAACTTGGCAACCGTCCCGGCCAGGACGACCTGGCCGGCGTCGTTGACCATCTCGGTGACCTTGGAGCCGTCGAGGGACAGCAGCGGCACCCCGATCTTTCCGTTGACGGTGGCGTCGAGCGTCGAGTTGCCCGGGTCGACCACGAAGTCGGTCAACTGCACGGTGGCTGTTGGGCCGACGACGTCAAGGCCGCTGCCGGCGTGATCGAGGGAACCGTCGATCCACCCGGGCCTGGCGTCATGGCGGGAGTGGACCTCGGCGTAGCCCGAGGTGATCGGGAAGTTCACGATCGTTCCCTGCTGGGTGGCCCTTCCCGTGGGGTGCAGCGAGACACCGAGCGTGCCGAGCGCAGATGCCGTACCCGGGTCGATGGTCACCGAGGTGTCCTGGCCGTAGACGACCGGCAGCACCGTCACCATGTCGGGGGCGTTGGGGGGCACCGCACCGGTCTTGGAGAAGTTGCACCCGGCGGCCACCAGGCTCAGGATCGCCATGACGGTCGTCCCGGTGACCACTTGCCTCGTTGTGCGCATCCCAAGATTCACCTCGACCGGCCGCTTCCCTGTCAAGTTGGCCGGCGGCCTGGGCTCGTCGAGCCCGTTCCCCCGGCGCCCCTCCGAAGGACCCTTGCGCGGTAGACGCACTGTCCCTCCCCAGGCTGGTGAGCATGAATCCACAGGTTCGTCCACAGAAAGGGGAAAACTTCTGCAGGTTGCCCACAGGTTTGCCGTCGCTCGACCTCGGGTATCTGTTCATGTCGTCCTCCGGGTCCACAGGGGAAAGCTGCGGTCGGCCAGGTCCCCACCGGCATACTGTGGGTAGAGGCCGGCGAACAGCGCCCGGCAGGTCTCGCTCCACGCCACCGCCGCCGGATCGGTGAGGCGGCGGTGGATGTGCAGAGCACCCCCCTCGTAGATCCGGTACTCGGCCCAGCTGCCGGGGAAGTCCTTGACGCTGCCCACCTCGGCAAACGGGACGTCCCCCGTTGTCGCAAACCTCCGCACCCGGTTGCGATGGGTGTGGCCGGAGAAGTACCCGACGATCGCCGGTCGCCGGGCCACCAGGGCGACCAGGGCATCGGAGTCGTCCGTAGCCAGGTGCGATGCGGCCCCCATCCAGTCCTCGGCACCCGCCTCGAAGCACGGATGGTGACCGAAGACCAGCACCGGTCGATCGGCTGAGGCGGCCAGGTCGTCCAGCCAGGCCAGTTGTTCGGCGTCGACGAAGCCCCCGCCCTCCCCCGGCCGGGACGTGTCGAGCATGGCCAGGACGGCCCCGGGGACCACCACCGCCTCGTATGAGGGGGCGTCGAAGGCGGCGAACGTGGCCCGATTGTCATGGTTGCCTCGGGTCACGTGCAGCCGCCCCTCGAACGTCGGTCGGTAGCAGGCCTCGAACGCCTCGTACTCCTCGGCCAGCCCTACCGTGGTGACATCGCCCTTGATGATGACCGCCGTCGGATCAAGACGCGCCATCTCCGCCACCGCAACAGCGTTCATCATCTCCGGGTAGGGCGGCTCGCCGGGCGGCGCGGTCAGCACCGGACCCAGGTTCATGTCGATCAGCAGGCCGCACTCGGTCTCACCGAAGTGCAGGTCGTTGACGGCGGTCACCGTGGCCAGCAGCTCGCCGCCGGGCCGGGGAAGGGTCCGCCAGGTGACGTCGCCGTCTCGGTACTCGGTGTCGGGCGTCAAGCCGTCTCGCACCACGACGGTCGTCCCGTCGAAGATGACTGCCTCGTCGTCGGCCACGGTCCATGCCTCACCAGCCATGCTCTCAGCCGAGGGGACGGACCCAGGGCCGGTTGCGACGGGCAGCCACGGGCCGAACCCACCATCGCCCGGAGAACCGCCACGGGTGGGGCCCACTCGGTCCCGCTTCGGGGGTCACCGGTCGAGGCCAGAGGGCCTCGACGGCAACCAGGATGGCGGCCACCTCGGACTCGGTGGGCGTTCCCCCAGAGGTGACGGAGAGCCCGGTGGGCGAAGAGACGGCGTTGGAGGTGGTCACAGGGGAACGTTCCCGTGCTTGCGGCGGGGCAGTTCCTCCCGCTTGGTGCGCAGCAGGTCCAGGCTGCGGGCGAGCACCTTGCGGGTGTCGGCCGGGTCGATCACATCGTCGATGTAGCCTCGTTCGGCCGCCAGATAGGGGTTGGCGAAGCGCTCCGTGTACTCCTCGACCAGCTCGGCGCGCCGTGATGTGGGGTCGGCCGACTCGGCCAGCTCCCGGCGGTAGACGATGTCGACAGCGCCCTGGGGACCCATCACCGCCAACTCTGCGGACGGCCATGCGTAAGCAAGGTCGGCGCCGATGGACTTGGAGTTCATGACCACGTAGGCCCCACCGTAGGCCTTGCGGGTGATGATCTGGATGCGTGGGACCGTCGACTCGCAGTAGGCGTAGAGCAGCTTGGCACCGTGGCGGATGATGCCTCCATACTCCTGGTCGGTGCCGGGCATGAAGCCGGGAACGTCGACGAAGGTGACCAGGGGGATGTTGAAGCTGTCACATGTCCGTACGAAGCGGGCTCCCTTCTCCGAGCTCTCGATGTCGAGGACACCGGCGAGCACCTGCGGCTGGTTGCCGACGATGCCGACCACATGACCGTCGATGCGGGCGAAGCCGCACACCAAGTTGAGGGCCCACATGGCGTGGTACTCGACGAAGTCCCCATCGTCGGCGACGGCGGCGATGACCTTCTTGATGTCGTAGGGCTGGTTGGGGCTGGCCGGGATCAGCGCTGAGCACTCCGGGGTGGATCGCTCGGGGTCGTCGCCGGTGTCGAAGCGGGGAGGCTCCTCCATGTTGTTGGAGGGCAGGAAGCTGATCAGGTCACGCACGTCGTCCAGGCAGGCCTTCTCGTCGGCGGACACGAAGGTGGCCACCCCGGACTTGGTGGCATGGGTGAGGGCCCCGCCGAGCTGCTCGAGGGTCACCTCCTCGCCGGTGACGGTCTTGACCACGTCCGGGCCGGTGATGAACATCTGCGACGTCTCGCGGACCATGAAGATGAAATCGGTCATGGCCGGGCTGTAGACCGCCCCGCCCGCACAGCTTCCCATCACCACGCTGATCTGGGGGACGACACCCGAGGCGTCGACGTTGCGCTTGAAGATCCCCCCGAAGTAGTGCAGGCCGACCACTCCCTCCTGCACCCGGGCCCCGCCCCCGTCGTTGATGCCGATCATGGGCACCCCCAGGCGCGCCGACAGGTCCATGATCTTGTGGATCTTCTCGCCGAAAACCTCGCCCAGCGATCCACCCGAGACGGTGAAGTCCTGGCTGAACAGGCACACCTTGCGCCCGTCCATCGTGCCGAAACCGGTGATCACCCCGTCGGTGTAGGGCCGCTTGTCCTCGGGCGTACCCGGCGCCCGGGTCCGGGCCAACATGTCAAGCTCAGAGAACGAACCCTCGTCGAGCAGGTAGTCGATGCGCTCCCGGGCCGTCATCTTGCCTTTGGCATGCTGACGCTCGATGGCGTGCGGCGAGCCTGCGTGCAGAGCCGCCTCCCGGCGTTCGACCAGCTGCGAGAGGCGTTCGGTCATCGGGTGCTCGGACACGGACACGAGGGTAACCGCGGCCTGCGCGCCGTTGCCCCTGCGCCGAGCGGCAGACTGGCACGGTGGCTGTCCTCCGCCGACCGGCGCCGACACCGTGGCGGTTCCCCCAGGGTCCCGCCGAGATCGCCAGCTGCAGCGGCGACACCGATATGGTGGCCATCGGCGCCGACCTCGAACCCGGGACGGTGCTGGCGGCCTATCAGGCGGGGATGTTCCCCATGCCCTGGCGAGCAAGGAAGATCGCCTGGTGGTCGCCGGACCCACGCGCCATCCTGCCTCTCGACGGTCTCAGGATCAGCAGATCACTGCGCAAGTCCCTCTCCCGCTTCGAGATCCGCACCGACACCGCCTTCGAGGAGGTCATCGCTGCCTGTGCCGACCCGTCGCGCCCGGGGGCGTGGATCGACAGGGGCGTGCGACGGGCCTACACCCGCCTGCACGGCGACGGCTGGGCTCACAGTGTCGAGGCGTGGGTGAACGGTGAGCTGGCCGGCGGCCTCTACGGCCTGGCCATCGGCTCCCTGTTCGCCGGTGAGTCGATGTTCCATCGCCGGACCGACGCCTCCAAGGTGGCGTTGGTCAGCCTGGTCGAGCGGCTTCGCGCCGGCGGCGCCACCCTCCTCGACGTGCAGTGGCTCACCCCCCACCTGGCATCCCTGGGCGCCGTCGAGGTGTCGAGGATCCGCTACCACGACCTGCTCGAGGTGGCCGTGGCCCGACCCCAGATCACCGTGTTCGACTAGAACACCCGGTAGTAGCTCTCCGGGCCCGAGCGGGCCACCTCGGCCGCCCACGACGTCCCGTAGAGCTCACCGGCGTCCTGCACCATGTCGCTGGCCTGGCCTGCCTCGGTCTCGACAGGGTCCACGCCTGGCGCTTGTAGGTCCAGTTGTCCGGGTCGTCGTGGTGGGCCTGGCGGAACCACTCGACGGCGGGCGCGCTCTCCCCGCTCCGCCACAGGTGCTGGCCCAGCTCGAAGCACGCCGCCGCCCGGGCCTGGCCCATGTGGCGCCCGCCGCTGCGCTCGACGACCTCGTCGGGCCCGAGGGCGAACCGACTGTCGGCCCGTTGGCCACCCAGTGGCGAAGGGCGGCGACGTAGCCGTCGGGGTCGGTGTGAACGATGCGCTGGGCCAGGGCGATCTGCTCGCCGAGCCTCCCCATCTGGGGGGTGACCTCGATGTTGGCCAACGCCGAGACCTGCACGTGGGCGGCGTGGGCGACCAGGGGCATGCCCAGCCGGTCGGCCACGACGGTGACATCGACGTCACCCTGGGCGGTCGTGGCCTCGGCGGGCAGTGGGACGCACACGTCGCCCGAGCACGCTCCTTTCGCGGTGATGGTCCACCCGTCCGAGCCGCCAGTGCGACGACGTCGACATCGAGACGTTCAGGATCATGACTGCCGAGCCTACCGACCGGCCAGGTGACGGGCCCGCCGGGCGATGCCCTGGGCGTCGAGGCGTTCGGCCACCTCGTCAAAGGCGTCGGTCGGTCCCGCCCAGCGCAGGGCGTCCACGTCGTCGATCACCGGCGGGTCGGTCCGCAGGGTGGCCAGGTCCTTGAACAGCAGGGCCTGGGGGCGGTGCCCGGCCAGGGTCACCGCCAGCTTCGCGCCCCCTCGAACCGAGACCTCCCACTGGCCGGGAGCATCGGGGATGTTCTCGAGGTGGCCGTAGTGGGCGAGGAGGACGGCGGCGGACTTGGGTCCCCACCCGCTGAGGCCGGGGAAGCCGTCGGCGCTGTCGCCCACCAACGCCAGGTAATCGGGGATGGAGGCGGGGGACACACCGAACTTGGCTCGTACGCCACTCTCGTCGACCAGGCGCTGCTGGCGGCGGTCGAGCTGGACCACCCGTTCGCCGGTCACGCACTGGGCCAGGTCCTTGTCCGGGGTGCAGATGACGACACGGTCCACCCCTTTGTCGGCGGCGGCCACCTTGGCGGCGCTGGCCATGGCATCGTCGGCCTCCCACTCGACCATGGGCCACACCGTGACCCCCATGGCCTGGAGTGCCAGCTCGAGCACCCCGAACTGACCGTAGAGGGCCGGGTCGATGCCTTCCCCCGTCTTGTAGCCCGGCCACATGGCGTTGCGGAACGACTCGATCACATGGTCGGTGGCCACGCCCACATGGGTGGCCCCGTCGTCGATCATGGCCAACACCGACGACAGCACACCGCGGACGGCGCCCACCTCGTGGCCGTCACCGGTGACGTGGGACGGGACGCCGAAGAAGTGGCGGAACAGCTCGTAGGTACCGTCGAGGAGGTGCACGTCCATGACCAGCAGTGTCGTCGATGCGTCCCACCGCCGTTAGCCTGAAGCGGTGGAAGACGCAGCCGAGCTCCGCCGGCTGACCCAGGCCCGAGGCTGCGTCCTCGTGGTGTTCTTCGTCCTCGGCACCCTCTCAGCCGCTTTGGGCATCGAGGATCCCGGCCATCAAGGGCGTCCTGCACCTCACCTCCCCGGCCCTGGGTCTCGCTCTTCTGGGAGCGGCCGTCGGTCTGGTGGCGGCCACGCCCATCGCCGGGGTGGCCCTGCGTTGGCTTCGCCCTCTGCCGGTCATGGCCGCCGGCCTGGTGCCCTTCGCCGTCGCCCTGCCCATGGTGGCGGTCGTCTCATCGGCCGGCCAGCTCTTCGCCGTTCTGTTGGTGTGGGGACTGGGTGGCGGCCTCATCAACGTGGCAATGACACCGAAGCCGTCACCGTCGAAGCCGCCGCCGGTCGCCCGATGATGTCGAGCTTCCACGCCGCCTACAGCGTGGGCGGTCTGGCCGGTGCCGGAACCGGGGCGCTGGCCGCCGCCGGTGGGGTCGGGGTCGGGTGGCACCTGGCGGTGGCCCTGGCCGGGGTGCTGACCGACCCGTCGACCGCCCCCTCCCCCGATTCACAGCCCCGGCGCCGGTCAACCGCCGTCCGCTCAGGCGCTCCCCGAACTGGCCGGGAGACGCTCATCCCTTGACGGGCCCCGATCTGTGGCTGCTCTGTGACTACGGCAACGTGCTCTGCGTCGCCCCTCCGGCGCCCGACGTGGCCGACCTGGTGGAGCTCAGTGGCCTGAACCCCCACTCCTTCGACGAGGCCTACTGGCGACGCCGCCTCGACTACGACCGAGGTGACCTCGACGCCGCCGCGTTCTGGGCCTCCACCCTCGGGGGTCCCGTCGCTGACGATCGCTTGGCCGCGCTGGTCGAGATCGACATCCGAGGTTGGCTCCATCCCTCCCCTGACGTTCTCGACGCCGCCACCCGGGCGTCATCACGGGGCATGCGCCTGGCCCTGCTGTCCAACGCCCCCCACGAGGTGGCCGACGCCATCGACCAGCTGGCCTGGCTGGCCCCCTTCTCCCCCCGGTTGTTCAGCGCCCGCATGGGCCTGACCAAGCCCGATCCGTCCATCTACCACCAGGCCCTCTATGCCCTCAGTGCCGCCCCCGGCGACGTGTGGTTCATCGATGACCGGGAGGACAACGTGGACGCCGCCTCGGCGCTCGGCATCAACGCCATCCACTACCGCGGGGATCCGGTGGTCATCGACGCCATCCACGCCGCGCCGGAGTAGGCGCCGGACCCGCCTTCCGTGCGGGGTGCCCTGCTGGCGGACCTCTCAGCGGCAGTCCCCGCACCGTCCCATGACGTCGACGCGGTGGCTGGTCGCCTGGAACCCCTGATCGCGGCACAGCTCACCGAGGTGGCGGTCCAGGCTGCGCTCGATGCCGGCGGACAGGGTGATGTCGACCACCACGCCGCAGTCGGTGCAACACAGGTGGTGGTGGTGTTCGGTGAGGTCCTCGGCCAGCTCGAAGCGGGCGAACTCGTCGTTTGCGGCCAACCGGCGGACGATGCCGGCCGACTGCAGGTCGACCAGGTGGCGGTAGGCCGAGCTGCGGGGGAGGTCAGGGTTGCGGTCGGCGATGTCACCGATGCTGACCGGGTGCCCGGCGTCCACCAGCAGATCGACGATGGCTCGTCGACCCGCCGTGTAGCGCTGATCCACCCGCCGCAGCCGTTCCTCGACCAGGGGGTGGAGGTCGTCGGTGCCCAAGGTGGATGCCGTCGTCACCCTCTCATAGAAACAGATGGGGACAACATCCATCGGCCACCTTGCTCTGAGACTCAGTCTCAGCCTAGGTTTGCTGATCTCGGACCGCTTCGGCCCCTGCCAGGAGAACACCGCTGTCGCCCTCCCGCCGCATCCTCGCCATCGTGGCCACCGCCGTGACCACCGTGGTGGCCGGCTGCGGCACCACCGTCTCCTCGCCGACGGTGGGGGCCCACGGCGGCGTCATCGCTGTGGTGGCCGCCGAGAACTTCTGGGGCAGCCTGGCCGCTCAGGTCGGCGGTCGTCATGTGCAGGTGACCAACCTCATAGCCGATCCCAACGCCGACCCGCACAGCTACGAGCCCACCACCTCCGACGGCCGGAAGGTGGCCGAGGCGGCCATGATCATCGACAATGGGGTGGGCTACGACTCGTGGGCGCCCAAGCTGCTCTCCTCCGATCCCGCCAAGCGGACGGTGCTCGACGTCGGGCATCTTCTGGCACTGAAGGACGGGGCCAACCCCCACCGCTGGTACAACCCGACCGATGTGCAGCGAGTGATCGCGGGCCTGGTGGCCGACTACTCGCGGATCGATCCCACCGACGCCGGCTACTTCCAGGACCAGGCCGCACGGTTCGAGCGGACGGGGCTGGCCGCCTACCACAGCCTGATCGCCCAGATCCGAGAACGGTTCGGGGGAACGCCGGTTGGCGCCTCGGAGTCGATCTTCTCCATGCTGGCGCCGACATTGGGCCTGGACGTGATCACCCCGTCTTCGTTCCTCAAGGCCATCAGCGAGGGAATCGACGTGTCCGCCGCCGACAAGACCGCCATCGACAACCAGATCAAGGGTCATCAGATCAAGGTCTACGTCTCCAACGCGCAGAACACCACCCCCGACGTCAACGTCCAGCTGGCCGAGTGCCGGGCGGCGGGGATCCCGACGGCCACCATCACCGAGACCCTCACCCCCGCCGGCGCCACCTACCAGGCGTGGCAGTCCCGCCAACTCCAGGGCATCCTCGACGCCCTCGACAAGGCCGCCCGCCCATGACCGGTTCGGCGGTGCCGACCCTGCAGGTCACCGGGGCCACCATGAGCCTGGGCGGACGGATCATCTGGCGCGACATCGGCGCAGAGGTGGGGGCCGGGGAGCTCGTCGCCGTCCTCGGTCCCAACGGGGTGGGCAAGTCGACCCTGATCAAGGCCGTCCTCGGTCTTCTGCCTCTGACCAGCGGCCAGATCCGCGTGCTGGGCCGGGCGCCCGGTGAGTCCCGGCGCCAGATCGGCTACCTTCCGCAGCGTCGCAGCTTCGACCCGGGGCTGCGGGTCCGGGGCTCCGACGTCGTCCGCCTCGGCGTCGAGGGCGCCCGGTGGGGCATGCCGCTGCCGGGGGGTCGATGGATCTCCGAGCACCGCCGGGCCGAGCAGCGCCGCATCGATGAGGTCATCGACCGGGTGGGGGCGTCGACCTACGCGCACCGACCCATCGGTCAGCTCTCCGGCGGCGAACAGCAACGCCTCCTCATTGCCCAAGCCCTCGTTCAGAAACCGCTTCTGCTGCTCCTCGACGAACCCCTCGACAGCCTGGATCTTCCCAATCAGGCGGCCGTCGCCGCTCTCATCTCCGCGATCAGCCGGGAAGAGGGTGTGGCCGTGGTCATCGTCGCCCACGACGTCAACCCCATCATCGGCTACCTCGACCGGGTCATCTACCTGGGACCGAGTGGAACGGTGGCCGGACCGGTCTCCGAGGTCATCACCACCGAGCAGCTGACCCGCCTCTACGGCACCCCCATCGAGGTGCTGCAGACCTCCGATGGCCGCCTGGTGGTCGTCGGTCAACCCGACGCCCGCGCCGTGCACGCCGACCACGGCCACGCCTCGTGACCGGCCCGTCGTGACCGGCCTGGTGGCCGACGCCGGCGCGCACCTGCGCTGGGACGTGGTGGCCGACATCCAACAGGTGCTGGCCTACCATTTCATGGTCAACGCCCTGCGCTCGGCGACCATCACTGCCGTGGTGGCCGGGATCACCGGGTGGTTCATGGTCCTGCGCCGCCAGACCTTCGTCGGCCACACCCTGTCGGTGGTGTCGTTCCCGGGGGCGGCCGGCGCCTTGGTGGCGGGCGTGGCCACCGGTTGGGGTTACTTCGGGCTGTGTGTGGCCGCCGCCATGGTCATCAGCGCCATCCCCTACTCCGCCGACCGGCGAGGGTTCTCGGCGGAGTCGGCGGTGGTCGGGGTCATCCAGGCGTTCGCCCTGGGGTGCGGCTTCCTGTTCGCCCACCTCTACCACGGCTTCTTGTCGAGCACCCTCGACAACCTGTTGTTTGGGACCCTCCTGGGGGTGACCGATGACCAGGTCTGGGCCCTGGCTGCGGTCGCCGTCACCGCCGTGGCCGCCCTGACGGTGATCGGCCGCCCTCTGCTGTTCTCGTCGGTGGATCCGGCCGTGGCCGCCGCCCGGGGGGTCCCGGTGCGAGTGGTCTCCGCCGTGTTTCTCGTCGTGTTGGCCATGGCCGTCGCCGAGATCAGCCAGATCACCGGAGCTCTGTTGGTCTTCGCCCTGCTGGTCATGCCCGCCGCCGCCGCCCAGCAGCTCACGATCCGGCCGTCGAGGGGCCTGGCCCTCAGCGTGGTCATCGGCGTGGTCGTGGCCTGGCTGGGCGTGGGCGTCTCCTACTTCTCTTCGTATCCGACGGGGTTCTTCCTCACCTCCTTCGGCTTCATCGCCTACACCGGCGCCGTGGCCTCCAACCGGGTCCGGGCCGCTCTGGGCCGGCGCCCAACGGCCCCGCCCCCGGTTCCCATCACCTCGGTGGCCCGATGACGGACCCGATCACGGGCATGGCCCACCTGCTGTCCCAGGGCTTCATCGACCGGGCCTTCGTCCTCGGCACCCCGGTGGCCGTGGCCTGCGGCCTGGTCGGGTACTTCGTCGTCCTCCGGGCCCAGGTGTTCACCGGTGACGCCCTCTCCCACGTGGCCTTCACCGGCGCCCTGGCCGCCCTGGCCGCCGGCATCGACCTGCGGATCGGTCTGTTCGCCGGGTGTGTGCTCTTCTCGGCGGCCATGGCCGCCCTGGGCTCGCAGGGTCGGCCCGACGACGTGGTCATCGGCAACACCTTTGCCTGGATCCTGGGTCTCGGTGTGCTGTTCCTGGCGCTCTATGCCACCTCGGGTCGGGGGGGCGATGCCCGGGCCGGGCCGAATGTGCTGTTCGGTTCCATCTTCGGACTCAGCCAGTCGGAGACCATCCTCGGCGCCCTCATCGCCGTCGCCGTGGTGGTGATCATGGCCGTCCTGGCCCGGCCCCTGCTGTTCGCGTCGATCGACGAGGCCGTGGCCGCGGCGCGAGGCGTGCCGGTGAGGCTCCTCGGCGTCGGGTTCCTCATCGTGGTGGGCGTCACCGCCGGCGAGGCCACCCAGGCAGTAGGGGCCATGCTCCTCCTCGGCCTCCTGTCCGCCCCCGCGGCCACCGCTCAGGCCCTGACCGATCGCCCGTGGATGGCCATCACCCTGTCGGTGGTCCTGGCCGTCACCGCCATGTGGGCCGGCATCACCGTGTCCTACGCAGCGCCGGATCTACCCGTGTCGTTCTCCATCATCGGGGTGGCGACGGTGCTGTACCTGGCCGCCGTGGCCGGCGCCGCCACCCGGCGAAGGCACCGGCCGGCGGTTGTCAGTGAAGAACCACCCTGAGGTCGAAAGAGGATGGCAGGCGTGCACCGGCCACTGCAGGATGAGGGCGACGGCCGCGGACCGCCGCTCAGGCCGTGGTGGGCTCGATGGTGAGCACCTCGGCACCGTCGTCGGTGACAAGGAGGGTGTGCTCGAACTGGGCGGTGCGCAAGCCGTCAGTGGTCACCGCCGTCCATCCGTTGTCCCACATCTTCTCCCGCCACGAGCCCATGGTGATCATCGGTTCGATGGTGAAGACCATGCCCGGCTCCATGACGGTGGACGCCTCAGGGGTGTAGTAATGGGGCACGGACGGGGCGGCGTGAAAGTGCTCGCCGATGCCGTGGCCCACGAAGCTGCGCACCACGCCGTAGCCGCCGGCGGTGGCGTGATCCTCGATGGCCCGGCCGATGTCGGAGATGGGCCGGCCCGGGCGCACGGCGGCGATGCCGAGCTCCCGGCAGCGCCGGGTCACGTCGATCAGGTCCTGGGACGCCTGATCCACGTCACCGACGGTGAACATGCCCGAGCAGTCGCCGTGCACCCCCTCGATGTAGGCGGTGACGTCGATGTTGACGATGTCGCCGGCGAGCAGCGGGCGGTCGTCGGGGATGCCGTGGCAGATGACCTCGTTGACCGAGGTGCAGATCGACTTGGGGTACTCGTGGTAGTTGAGGGTGCTGGGGAACGCCCCGCGCGTCACGTAGGCGTCGTGGGCAACGATGTCGAGCTCATCGGTGGTCACCCCGGGAGCAACGGCGGCGCCGGTGACGGCCAGGACCTCGGCAGCGACCCGGCAGGCCCGACGCATCCGCTGGACCACGTCGGCCGGCTTGACCATGGCCTCGTCCTCGCGCTGCACCCGGCCAGTGCTGTAGTAGGAGGTTGGCTCGATGCCTTCGGGCACGGCACGCATGGCCGAGACGTGACCGGGCCGCACCTTGCCCTCCTGGCTGCGGTGGCAGCGCTTGTACTTGCGGCCGCTGCCGCACCAGCACTGGTCGTTGGACCTGAGGGCGGCGTGGGCTCCCGAAGCGGTGTCGGCTACCGGGGTCCGCGTCATTCCTCGACCAACTCGATCAGGGTCCCGAATGAGGTCTTGGGGTGGAGGAAGGCCACGGTCGTCCCCCTCGACCCCGGCCTCGGCGCTTCGTCGATGCTGCGGGCCCCGGCGGCCTTGGCGGCGGCCAGGGCGGCCCCGCAGTCAGCGACCCGGTAGCCGATGTGATGCAGGCCCTCCCCTCTGGTGTCGAGGTAGCGGGCCACCGTGGAGTCGGCCCGGGTGGGGGTCAGGAGCTGGATGTAGGAGTCGGCGACGGCCAGGAGGGCCTCCTCGACGCCATCGCCGTCCACCACCTCACGGTGCTCCACCGTGGCGCCGAACGTGTCGCTGTACCAGGAGATGGCGGCCTCGAGGTCGCGCACAGCGATCGCCACGTGATCGACTTCGGTCAGCAGGGACGTGCCCGTCGTGGTCATCGCCCCAGCGTACCGCCGGCCGACCGCTCAACTCCCAGCGGCGCCGTTCCTGGGGTCGACAAGCTTGCTCGGAACGCTGCACCATCGAACTGTGTGGTGAAAAAGCGCACATTTGCACATTTTCGGCACACAGAACGAGAACGAGGCCTGCCTGCAGTCCCGATGGGTCCGCGATGGGGCTGGTGGGGCCGGGGCTCCAGGACGCCCCGATCGGCCGCCCCCGTAAGCTGGCGAGAGGGCATCCCCTTCGCCTCGTTGCTGCCCCCAGGAGGAAACCCATGCCCGGATCCGTGATCGTCACCGGTGCCCGTACCCCCATCGGCAAGCTCTCGGGGGCATTCGCCGGGTTCTCCGCCGCCGAGCTGGGAGGCCTCGCCATGACCGCAGCGCTCGAGCGAGCCGGCGTCGCCCCCGCCGACGTCGACTACGTGATCATGGGCCAGGTCCTCAACGCCGGCACCGGCCAGATCCCGTCCCGCCAGGCCGCCACCCGGGCCGGGATCCCCCTCACCACCCCGGCCGCCGGGATCAACAAGGTGTGCCTGTCGGGGCTCCACGCCATCTACCAGGCCGACCTGATGATCGCCAACGGTGACGCCGAGGTCGTTGTGGCCGGAGGCATGGAGTCCATGACCGCCGCCCCCTTCCTGGTGCCGGGGGCGCGGGCCGGGCTACGCCTGGGCGACACCACGCTGGTCGACTCGTTGATGCACGACGGCCTCACCGACGGCCGCAACCACCAGTCCATGGGCCTCGACACTGAGCACTACATGCCGCAGTTCCCGGGCGTGACCCGGGAACGCCAGGACGCCTTCGCCGCCTTGTCACACGAACGGGCGGCCCGGGCCACCAAGGACGGCATGCTTGCCGAGGAGATCGTCACCGTTGATGTCCCCCAGCGGGGCGGCGACCCGATCGTCGTCGAGACCGACGAAGGGGTGCGGCCGGGAACGACAATCGAATCGCTGGCCAAGTTGCGCCCGGCGTTCGACCGCCAGGGCTCGATCACCGCCGGCAACGCCAGCCAGATCTCCGACGGTGCGTCGGCGTTGATCGTCATGTCCCGAGCGGCCGCAGAACGCCACGGCGTCACCCCCTTGGGCGAGGTGGTCAGCTACGGGATGGTCGCCGGGCCCGACACCTGCCTGCTCACCCAGCCGTCGCGCTCCACCACCAAGGCCCTCGACAAGGTGGGCATGAAGCTGGGCGAGGTCGATCTCTTCGAGTTCAATGAGGCTTTCGCCGCCGTCGCCCTCGGGTCCATCGACGACCTGGGTCTCTCCGATGATGTCGTCAACGTCAACGGCGGTGCCATCGCCCTCGGCCACCCGATCGGCATGTCCGGCAACCGCTTGGCCCTCACCCTGCTCTCCGAGCTGCGCCGTCGCCGGGGTGGCGTCGGGGTGGCCGCCGTGTGCGGCGGCGGGGGCCAGGGTGACGCCCTGGTGGTGCGCAGCCTGGCCGGCTCCTGAGCGCCCTGCGGGTGGCGGTCCTCGGCGGACATCGCCGACTGGCCGGGGTCTGCTAGTCGAGGCGGTGACCACGCCGGCGGTCAGGCAACGCCGGCGGTCAGGCAACGCCGCCCGGTCAACCAGGCGGCCGGTTCAGTCGAGCGCCCGGCGCCCCTCCAGGGCCCGCCCCAGGGTCAGCTCGTCGGCGTACTCGAGGTCCCCGCCGACCGGCAGTCCGCTGGCGATGCGGGTCACCGTCACGGGCAGGACCTTGAGCAGCGACGCCAGGTACAGGGCGGTGGCGTCCCCTTCGATGTTGGGGTTGGTGCACAGGATGATCTCGGTGATCGTGGTGGATTCCAGGCGCGCCAGCAGCTCGCGGACTCGGAGCTGATCGGGCCCCACCCCGTCGATGGGGCTGATGGCGCCCTGCAGGACGTGGTACCGGCCCCGGAACTCCCTCGTCTTCTCCACGGCCACGACGTCGCGGGGTTCTTCGACCACGCAGATCAATGACGGATCGCGTTCGGGGTCCTGGCAGATGTCACACTCGGTGAGCGTCCCCCTGGCCTCCTCACCCCTGGCCTCCTCACCGTGGGCCTCCTCACCGCTGGCCTCCTCACCGCCGGCCTCTTCATCGTGGGCCTCCTCACCGTCGTCGCCCATCAGCGGGCCATCCCCCTCGGCCACGTTGAAGCACGTGCGGCACCATGACACCCGCTCTTTGACCACGGTGATGGCTCGGGACAGGCGCAGGGCGTCCTCAGAGGTCAGCTTGAGGAGGTGGAAGGCAATGCGTTGAGCCGACTTGGGGCCGACCCCGGGAAGGCGGCCGAGCTCGTCGATGAGATCCTGGACCGCGGCTGCGTACATCTACAGACTGGGTCCGCTCACCGGCGGGACCCGGTCACAGGCCGAGGAGTCCGCCGGCGCCCCCCAGGCCGACCCCGCCCATGGCTTCGGCCTGTACCTGGTTGGCATGCTCGACGGCGTCACGCAACGCCGCCAGCACCAGATCACCGAGCAGTTCGGCCTCGGCCGGATCGATCACCGACGGGTCGATGGCAACGGACTCGGCCTCCATGCCGGCGGTCATCCTGACCCGCACCGCTCCGCCACCGGCGCTGCCCTCGACGACCTGAGCGGCGGCCTGGGCCTGGGCGGCCTGCAGGTTGGAGGTGACCTCACCGAGATGGGACAGCAGCTGATTGAAGTCGGGGGTCGCCGCCTCGGGCTCTGTCTCTGGCGGTTCTCTTCTTGTCGGCTCCTGATCCGTCACGGGGCGACCTCCTCGGCACCGGGGAACGCCTGGAGCAGGCGCTGTTCGGGGGACACTACCGCCGGCCCGGCGTCTTGGAGGGCGTCGACGTCGTACTCGTCGGGGTCGTCGGGCTGGTCTGGTGGCCGCACGCCGGTAACGGGGACGGAGCCGTCGTCGACGACGAGACGGAGGGGAACGGACCTCCCGAACGCCTTCCCCAGCGCCATTTCGGCTTCCGCTCGGACCCGCTGAGCCCGCGTCAACAACCCTTGATCGGGCAGAGCGAACACGGCGGCAGCGTCCTCCACGGCCACGAAGCGGCCGGGAGCGAAGTACACCCGGACCCCGGGGCGTAGACCGGCCAGGATGCGATCGCCCCACGCCTCGGTCAGCTCGTCTCTCGTGGGCAGAGCGGCGGGCGGCGCCAGCGAGGCACCGGCGATGGGCTCAGGGCGGGGGGAACGGGCAGGGGAGGCCGCCGGCGGAGGTGGGGACTGAAGGACAGGGGGCGGCGGGGCGGGGCCGGCGACAGGCGGACGGCGATGGGCGCCGAGGGCGGGGCGGCCACTCTCGGGGGCACGGGGCGGCCGCTGCGGCGCTTCTCCCTCCCCTCGCCCACCCCTGGACGGAGAGGGAGGGTCGGAGCGGGCGGGTTCCCCGGCACCGGTCGGACGCGGTGATACCTGGCCCCGGTCGGTCACGGACGCCCCCTCGGCCACGGGCTTCCCGCCGGACAGGGACGCCTCCAGACGCTCGATGCGCTGAAGCAGGGCGGCCGGTGACGGGTCGGCGGCCGGGCTGGCCAGGCGAACCAGGGCGACCTCCAGGGTGACGCGTTGGTCAACCGAGTCGCGCATGTCGACGGCGGCCTTACCGATCTGCTCCATGGCCCGCACGATGGTGGCCAATCCGAGCTGTCGGGCCTGGGCCTCGACCTGGTTGGTGGCCTCGTCGGCCAGCAGGACCAGGCTCCGGGCCTGGGTGGCCAGGAACCCGTTGCGCAGGTGCTCGACCAGGTCGACGGCCAGGCGGCGGGGCTCCCTCCCCCGGTTGAGGGCCTCGGCCACGGCGACCAGGACCCGTCCGGCGTCGCGCTCGGCAATGCCGTCGATGATGTCGGAGACCACCGATGCTTCGTCCTCGACGGCGCCGGCGGCCGCCACCTGGTCGAGCACCGACAGGGCGTCGCGCGCCGAGCCGTGACCCCGACGCACGACGAGGTCGAGGGCTTCGGATGGCAGGCCCAGAGCGGCTCGCTCATTGACGTCGGCCAGGAGACCGGCCAACGTGTCTGAGCCGAGGAGGCGGAACTCGTAGTGCTGGGTTCGACTCTTGATCGTGGGCAGGACCCGCTGAGGGTCAGTGGTGGCCAGGACGAAGACCACGTGGCCGGGGGGCTCCTCCAGGGTCTTGAGCAGGGCGCTGGCCGCGTCGGGAGTCAACTGGTGGACCTCGTCGACGATGTAGACCTTCTGGCGACCGCTGGTGCCGAGCGCCACCCGGGAGAGCAGGTCGCGCATCTCGTCGAGCTTGCGATTGGAGGCGGCGTCGAGCTCATGGACGTCCATGGAGGAGCCGGTCCGGATGGACACGCACGACGCACACGTGCCATCGGGCTCCCCGTCCACTGGACTGGCACAGTTGAGGGCCATGGCCAGGATCCGGGCGGTGGACGTCTTGCCCGTCCCCCGGGGCCCGCTGAACAGGTAGGCGTGGGCCACCTTTCCGTCCCGCACGGCGTTGCCCAGCGCCCGGGTCACATGCTCCTGGCCCAGGACATCGGAGAATCGCTGGGGCCGGTAGCGACGGTACAGCGACTGATACGGCTCGGTTGCGCTCGGCTCCACCACGACCGGCCAGCCTACGGGAGGACAGCGACGTGATCACCAGGAGCTGCCCATGGTGAGCCGATGGAAATGACGGAGACCTGGCGTCCGGCGCAGCGGTCAGGTGATCTGCGGCACAGGAAGCGATCCGCTGAGAGCTGCTGCCGTCAGGCCCTGACCCGGTTCACGGTGCATCCTTGCGCAGGACCCGACCGCCGCGCCCGACGCCAGGTCTGTCCCGACAGGTTAGCGTGTGTCCCCGCAGTGACGAGGAGGGGTGCGAGAGCGGCCGAATCGGCACGACTGGAAATCGTGTGTCCTTCACGGGACCGTGGGTTCAAATCCCACCCTCTCCGCTCACCTGCCAAAGGATCACTCAGGTTCGAACCCGTTGTCGTAGGAGCCCGCTGGACGGCACGCCGCCGTCCGTGGCTGGCCACGAATCGTCAGGGTCCATCGCCATACACTTCAAACCGTGCTGACAATGACCGACGGCCGTTTCGAGCTCGACCGAGGGGCCAACGATCTTGTT
>JALZAH010000164.1 GCA_030948425.1 Actinomycetota bacterium | reverse complement strand
ACCGGCGACAGCCGGGTCCCTGGCGGCGACGGCCCGCCTGGATCCGGCGAGGCGCCGTGGCGCAGCTTCATGATCGAGCAGCGAGCCTACGTCGATGAGGTCGACGACCTGGCGTCAGGCCTGGCCGGGATCCGTGCCCCGACGGTCGTGGTGGCAGGGATGTCGGACCATGTGGTCACCCCCGAGGTCGGAGCCCGACTGGCCTCAGCCATCCCCGGGGCGGTCCTCCGTCAAGTCCCAGGCGCCGGTCACCTACTCCCCTTCGACCATCCCAGCGAGGTCGCCGACGCCGTCAGGGCGGTGACCGTCCTCCCAACTCCCTAGCCCGTCGACGACTCCATGGCCGCCGTGAGGTTGCGGGCCGAGTTGATCAGGCCCACGTGGGAGAACGCCTGGGGGAAGTTGCCGACCAGGCGTCGGCGGGCGATGTCGTACTCTTCGGAGAGCAACCCGACGTCGTTGGTGACGGCGATGAGCCGCTCGAAGAGCTCCGTGGCCTCGTCCACCTGACCGAGAAGGGCCAGACAGTCGACCAGCCAGAAGCTGCACGGCAGGAAGGCTCCCTCACCCCCCGGAAGGCCATCGACGCCCGAGTCGTTTTGATAGCGCATGACCAACCCGCCAACCATGAGCCCCCGGCGCACGGCATCCACTGTGGAGATGATCCGGTAGTCGTCGGAGGGCAGGAAGCCTACGGCGGGCAGCAGGAGGATGCTGGCGTCGAGGAGATCCGAGCCGTAGTACTGGGTGAAGGCCCCCACGTCGGCGTTGTAGCCCTTGTCGCATACGTCGGCGTGGATGGCGTCGCGAACCTCGCGCCAGTGGTCGACGGGGCCGTCCAAGCGGTAACGCTCGACGGCGGCCACCGCCCGATCCATCGCCACCCAGGCCATCACCTTGGAGTGGACGAACGGTCGTCTCGGTCCCCGGACCTCCCAGATGCCGTCGTCGGGATCCTGCCAGTGGTCGACGACGAAGTCGATCAGCGCCCGTTGCAGGTCCCAGATCACCGGTCCGTCGGTCATGCCATGATGGCGGGCCCGATCGGTGGCATCCATCAGCTCGCCGTACACGTCGAGTTGGAACTGATCGGCAGCGGCGTTGCCGATCCGCACCGGCGAGGATCCCTCGTAACCGGGAAGCCAGTCGATCTCGAACTCCGAGAGGCGCCGCTCCCCCGCCGGACCGTACATGATCTGCAGTTGCTCGGGAGCGCCGGCGGCCGCCCGGACCAGCCACCACAACCACGCCTCGGCCTCATCTTGGCGGTCGGCCTCGAGGAGGGCATCGAGGGTGAGGGTGGCATCGCGGACCCAGCAGTAGCGGTAGTCCCAGTTGCGCACGCCTCCCAGATCCTCGGGCAGGGATGTGGTAGGAGCGGCGACGATGCCACCTGTGGGGGCGTAGGTCAGGCCCTTGAGGGTGATGAGCGATCGCAGCACCACGTCCTCCCACGGCCCGTGGACCTGGGTGACCCCCTCGCACCATCCCCGCCACCAGTCGACCGTGTCGTGAAGGGCGGCGCCCGCGTCGACGGCCCCGGGAGCCTGCTCGTGGGACACGTACCACGACAGGACGAAGGGAACCTGCTGACCGGCGGTTACCTCGAAGGTGGCGGTGGTCTGCAGATGGTGGCCCGTGAGCTCGGCGGGGGTGGTCAGGATGGCGGCGTTGGGACCGGCTACGGCATGCAGGCCGGTGTCGGTCCGCCGCACCCACGGCACATCGGCGCCGTACTCGAAGCGCAGCACCAGCTCCATGGTCATGGTGACGCTCCCGCTGACGCCCTCGACCAGGCGGATCACCTTGGGGTGCTGGTCGCCACGGACGGGCATGAAGTCGGTGACCCGCACCGTTCCGGTCTCCGTCTGGTGCTCGGTGTCGAGGACCAGGCTGCAGTCCTGGTACCGGCGGGTGGCGGTGCCTGGGGAGGCCGGGGCCAGGCTCCAGTGCCCGTGGGTGTCGTCACCGAGCAGGGAGGCGAAGCAGGCTCCCGAATCGAAGCGGGGCAGGCACAGCCAGTCGATCGACCCGGCGATGCTGACCAGGGCCGCCGTCTGGGTGTCGCCGATGAGGGCGTAGTCCTCGATCTTCATGGCGCGGCCCTACGAGCCGGGGTGCGGCTGATCAGACGACGAGGAAGCGACGGACTGCGAACGCCGAGCCGACCACCCCGGCGACGGCCCCCAGGACCAGCACGGCGATCCCCACCACGAATGCCTCCCCGGAGGTCACGTAGAGCTTCTGGCCGCCGAGGATCGAGTCACTGCCCACGAAAGACGCCACCGAGTTGCGGAACACGTAGGTGATACCGAAGGCCAAGACGGCGCCCACCACCCCGTGGATGAGGCCTTCGAGCATGAACGGCACCCGGATGAACCAGTTGGTGGCGCCTACCAGCTTCATGACGGCCACCTCCCGTCTTCGAGCGAAGATGGCCAGCTGGATGGTGTTGACGATCAGGGCCAGAGCAGCCAGCATGACGCCGAGCGCCAGGAACCCCCCGAACC
>JALZAH010000437.1 GCA_030948425.1 Actinomycetota bacterium | reverse complement strand
TCGGAGCCACAGGCGTCGGAGCCCCAGGCGTCGGAGCCGCCCCAGGCGTGGAGGGCGGCGCCAGCTTCTGCAGGGCGGTCTGCACCGCTGACGGCGGGGCCGGGATCGACCCCTGCTGACCATTGGGCACGAAGGCGATGGTGACCAGGGCCTGATCTTGAAGCAGGACATTTCGGGGGTCGGTGTTCTGCACCTGTCCTGTCGTCGAACCGGCGAAGGCAAATTGCTTCACGTAGACATGAGCGGTCTTGCCATTGCACTGGTTGCCGTCGCGATAGAGGGTGCCCCCCGGCACCTGCAGCTCACCCGCGTTGAGCTTCATGCTCACCGAGGATGCGAACTTCCCGAGCGTGGCGTTCTTGCCGGCCGCCGATTTGGTCGTGGGGTGGATGTGGATGATCCCGTCACCTTGGGTGGTGATGCCGTTGGGATCCTTGCTCAGCTTGATGCTGGGAAGGAACTTCCCACAGACGTAGACGGCGTAACCCTCGTTCCAGGTGGTGCCCACCGTGGGAGGGGTACCCCCCTTGGCGTTGATCCTGGCGTGGTAGCTGTCACGGCTGATGACCGTCCCGGTGATGCCGAGGACGGCCACCACCAGGAGCACCCCGTAGTACTGCCAGGCGATTCGACCGCCCGCCGTACGACCACCACCGGTGCCGGCGGCGCGCGCCACCTTCTTGTTGGACGAAGCCTTGCCCATATCGCCGATCAGGGTAACCGCGTTAGTGGTCCGGCTCGGACCGGGCCGGTACCTCGGCCTTTTGACCTCCGGCCCGGTGACGAAGGCCGGCCACCCCCAAACGGGCGATCAGGCCTACGCCGACCACGGGCAGGAGGGCCCGGCGGCCCCCGACGGTCGAACGCCACGCGAAGCGCCACATGGACCAGTGGTGGATGGCCAGCATCCGGTATGGCCGGAGCCGGGTGGAGATCCCCTGGGCGTGGGTCACCTCAGCGGCCGGCTCGTAGATCACGTCCCACCCGGCCCGCTGAGCCCTCCAGCACAGGTCGACGTCCTCGAGGTACATGAAATACGAGGGGTCGAAACCACCGATGGCGTCCCAGGCCTGGCGGCGCACGAGCATGCACGCACCCGACACCCAGTCGACCCGGCGGGCGTCGTGGTGATCCCAGTCGAGGAGGCGGTAACGACGGGTGAAGGGGTTGTGGGGGGTGACCAGTCCGAGGAGTCCGTGACCCATGGCGTCGACCAGATCGGGGAACGTCCGCGCCGAGGGATAGATGGTGCCGTCGCTGTTGTGCACCAGAGGACCGACGATCCCCAGATCGGCGTCGGCGGCCAGGCCGGCTACCAGCAACCGCAGGGCGTCGGGGGCGACGACGACATCGGGGTTGCAGACCACCACGTCGGCACCGGAGCGGGCGGCGCCCAGGTTGGCGGCCCGGCCGTAGCCGAGGTTGGCGCCGGCGTCCATCCACGCCACCTGGGGATGGCGGTCGACCACCAGGCCACGGGAATCGTCGGTGGAGGCGTTGTCCACCACGATGATGTCCGGGGCGCCGGCCGCCACCAGGCTGTCGACGCAGTCGACCAGGTGGGCCCCGGCGTTGAAGTTGACGACCACCACCACGACGTCGAGGGAGTCAGCTGCTGGTCCGCCAGGACCGCGGCGCTCGGTGCCGCTCACGCTCCAGGCCGGAGGGCGGCGAACCACTCGATGGTCTTGGTCAGACCGACGCTCAGAGGCGTGGACGGCGCCCAGCCCAGTCGGGTGCGGGCCAGGGTCAGGTCCGGGCGACGCTGCGTGGGATCATCGGGCAGGGCGGCCACGGAGACGATCGATGAGGAGCTGCCGGCCAGGTTCCGGATGAGCTCGGCGAGCTCCCGGACCGTCCGCTCGTCGTCGTTTCCGAGGTTGACGGGACCGGGCAGATCGCTGGCCATCATGGTCATCAGTCCGTCGACCAGATCCTCGACGAAGCACAGGCTCCGGGTCTGCTCACCGCTGCCCTGGACGGTCAGGGGTTCACCGGCCAGGGCCTGGCTCACGAAGGTGGACACCACCCGACCGTCATCGGGGCGCATGCCAGGGCCGTAGGTGTTGAAGATGCGCACCAGTGCGGTATCGAGACCGGCTCGACGGTAGGCGCTGAGCATGGCCTCGCCAAAGCGCTTGGCCTCGTCGTAGACCGACCGGTGACCGATCGGGTTGACGTTCCCCCAATAGCTCTCGGGCTGGGGGTGCACCAACGGATCGCCGTACACCTCGCTGGTGGACGCGTGCAGCAGACGGGCCCGGCGGGCCACCGCCAGGTCGGCCAGGTTCTGCAGGCCGGTGCTGCCCACCGCCAGGATCTCCATGGCCAGAGGAGCGAAGTCCGCCGGGGATGCCGGGCAGGCCAGGTTGTAGATGACGTCGATCGGCCCCTCGACGGGAACGGCCTCGGCGATGTCGGCATCGACCCAACAGAAACCGGGGCGCGCCGACAGGGCGGCGACATGCGAGCGGGAACCGGTGATCAGGTTGTCGACGCAGACCACCTCGTCGCCGCGGTCCAACAGCCGTGAGCACAAGCTCATCCCGATGAACCCGGCGCCGCCGGCGACCACGACGCGCATCAGCGCCGCCCGATCCCCTCGTAGCGACACCCGGCGGTGGTCACTGCCGCGGGATCCAACAGGTTGCGGGCGTCGACGACGGCCGCTCGAGCACCGCGTCGTTGATCAAGCTCGGAGACATCCACGCCCGAGAGAGCGGCAGCGGCCCCCACGGGCGTGCCCAGCACCGACGCCACCCGGGCAAAGTCGGCGTCAGCGAACTCTGGCCACTCGGTGAGCACGACGAGCGACTCCGAACCCTCGCAGGCCGCGTACAGGTCGGTGACGACCTCGACACCGAGCGGGGCAAGCAAGGCGTGCCCCGGATCCGGTTGCGTGGGGTCGTAGGCCAGCACCCGGGCACCTCGCCGACGGAGGTGGGCAATGACCGCCAGGGCCGGCGAGTCCCGCAGGTCGTCGGTACCGGCCTTGAAGGTGAGCCCCCACACCCCGACCTGGACTCCGTCGAGATCGCCGCCTGAGGCCACCGCCACCCGGTCGGCAACGCGGGCGAACTGGTCCTGGTTGGCAGCGATCGCTCCCCGCACCAGGGCGAAGTCGTAGCCGTGATCGGCGGCCATGCGGACCAGGGCGTTCGTGTCCTTGGGAAAACACGATCCACCCCAACCAGGCCCGGGCTTGAGGTGGTCGGCGCCGATGCGGCGGTCCAGGCCCATGCCCACCACCACATCACCGACGTCGGCCCCCACCGCCTGGCAGAGGTTCGCCACCTCGTTGATGAACGACACCTTGGTGGCCAGAAAGGCGTTGCAGGCGTACTTGACGGTCTCCGCCGACGCCGGGTCGGTAAGCACCACCGGGGCGTCGAGACCGTCGTAGAGGGCTGCCACCCGACGGCCCACGATCCGGTCGCTCGATCCGATGACGATGCGGTCGGGGTTCAAGCAGTCGTACACGGCACGCCCCTCACGGAGGAACTCCGGGTTGGACACCACCCAGACGTCGGGACGGCCGAGCGCGGTGCTGACGGTGGCCACCGAACCGACCGGCACCGTCGACTTGTTGACCACGACGGCCCCGTCGCCGAGGTACGGTCCGATCTGGCGCGCCACTTCGGTCACAAAGCTCAGGTCGGCGGAGCCGTCGGCGGCCTGGGGGGTGGGAACGCACAGAAACGTGAACTCAGCATCGGCCACCACCTCCCCGGCCATGGGAGCGAAGCTCAGCCGACCAGCCCGGCGCTGCGCGGTCACCAGCTCGAGCAGCCCGGTCTCCACGATGGGGATGGTCCCCGAGACCAGGAGCTCGACTTTGGCCTCGTCGACGTCGGCAGCTACCACCCGGTGGCCGAGGTGGGCCAACGTGGCGCTGGTGGTCAGACCTACGTATCCGACCCCGATGACGGCGACGTTGCTCATGGCTTCCGTCTCCTCGACGACGGCTCAGTGGCCGGCAACGAGGGCCTTGACCGTGCGTTTTAGCGGCTCGTGGTGATCGGCGAGCAGAGGGAGACCGCTCAGGCGGAGAGCGGCGTTGTCGAGGACCGAGTTGGCCGGGCGGGGCGCCGGGCGGGGCGGGACGAGCTCGTCGGTGCGGATGGGTAAGACCATCGCCGGGTCGGCCCCGGCCAGGGCAACGACGTCGGTGGCGAAGCGGTACCACGTCGTCGGGCCCTGATTGGTCACGTGGAACACCCCCGGGCGGCGGCCCACGCCCATCTCGTAGAGGGCACCGGCCAGGTCGTCGGTGAAGGTGGGGCAACCCCACTGGTCGTCGACGAAACGCAGGGTGGTGGCCTTCGACGCCAGGCGCAGGATCGTCTTGACCATGTTGTCCCCGTGTCGACCGCACACCCAGGCCGTACGGACCACGGTCGCTCCCGGCAGCTGGGCCAGCAGCTCGTGCTCTCCGGCCAGCTTGGAGCGACCGTAGACCGACTGGGGGGCGGTCACATCCCACTCGGTGTACGGGCGCTCGCAACGCCCGTCGAAGACGTAGTCGGTCGACACGTAGACCACGTGGGCACCGTTGCCACGCGCCCCCTCGGCTACGTGACGGGTGCCGAGAGCGTTGACCTTGAACGCCCGGTCGACGTCGGACTCACAGGCGTCGACGGCGGTCCAGGCCGCCGTGTGGAACACCACGTCGGGGTCGACCTCCCCGAACGCAGCGCGCACGGCGTCGCGGTCGGCGACGTCGAGCGAGCCTCGGCCGGGAGCCACCACCGTGTGTTGGGGATGGAAGGCGAGCACGTGGACCAGGTCGGTGGCCAACTGGCCGCCTCCCCCCGTCACCAGGACCCTCACCGGGTCCTCATGGGACTGGGACGGCCCTGAGGGGGGCCCACCACCAGCGGTTCTTCCGGTACCAGGCGAAGGTCTGCTCCAGGCCCTCGTCGAGGCCGACCTCGGGCGCCCATCCGAGGGCGCGGACCTTGGAGGAGTCCACCGAATAGCGGCGGTCATGACCCAGGCGGTCGACGACCGGCTCCACCATCTCCTCCCCTGCTTCGCACAGGGCGAGCAGGCGGGTGGTCAGGTCCCGGTTGCTCAGCTCATTGCCGGCACCGATGTTGTAGATGTCCCCGGGGCTTCCGCTGCGCAGAACGGCGTCCACCGCCGCGCAGTTGTCGAGGACGAACAACCAGTCCCGGCGATTCAGGCCGTCGCCGTAGAGCGGCACCTTGATG
>JALZAH010000150.1 GCA_030948425.1 Actinomycetota bacterium | reverse complement strand
GTTTAGGGGTGGGATGGTGAGGGGCCCGTGCGCTCAGGGCACGGCCCGGGCGATGTTGCGCGCCAGCTGGGGATCTCGCAGGACGTGGGTAGCTCCATTGATGTGCAAGCTGATGTCGCCGGTGCTGACGTTGTTGACCTGGGCCATGATGGCCTGGCCGGCGCCGGACCCCTCGCTGGCGGCGACGTTGGCATCACCAGCCGCTCCGGACACCTCAGGTGACGAGCTGGCCAACCACGAGGGGAGGCCGGGAACACTGGCGAGCACTCCGGCCACCGCCACGCCTATCGAGCCCCGCCCGACGAAGCTGCGTCGGCTGAGGCGGGATCTCTGCTCACGCCGGCTCCCCTCGCCATCGCCGGGATCCCCTGCGGCATCTTCAGTGCTGTCGACCACGTTGGTAACACCTCCACTCGACTCTACGGAGTGCCCGAAGCGGCGGATGAAGAACATTTGGCCAAATCTGTCGGGCATCGCTTCGAGACCCTACAGCTGGCTACGGTCGCAACCCATGCGCCTCGCCGATCTCCGCACGCCGGCCCTGGCGGTCGACGCCGCCGACCTCGATCACAACCTGACCACCATGGCCGAGGCCCTCCCCGGCGATCGCCTTCGACCCCATGTCAAGGCCCACAAGTGCACCGCCCTGGCCCGCCGCCAGGCACAGGCCGGCCACTGCGGTTTTACCTGCGCCACCATTCGCGAAGCTGAGGGCATGACTGCCGCCGGACTCGGCCAGGACCTGCTGATCGCCAACGAGATGCTCGACGCCGCCCGGCTGGCGCAGCTGGCTGAGGGCGGAGCCCGGGTCACCGTCGCCGTCGACTCCCCGGCCACCGTAGAGGCCGCCGTGCGGGGTGCCGTCGGCCAGGTGGTCATCGACGTCAACGTCGGCCTGCCCCGCTGCGGCTGCGAGCCGGAGGAGTCGGGCGGCCTGGCCGCTCTGGCCCGGGCGCAGGGGCTGGCCGTCCGGGGGGTGATGGGCTACGAGGGCCACGCCGTGGGTCTCGAAGACCTGGGGCGTCGCCGGGAGGAGGTGGACAAGTCCATGGCGCTCCTCCTCGCCGCCCACGCCCAGGTGGGCGGCGAGGTGATCAGCGCCGGGGGGACGGGAAGCTTCGACCTGAACACCGTCGCCACCGAGATCCAGGCTGGTTCCTACGCGCTGATGGACACCGCCTACGGTGCTCTGGGCCTGCCCTTCCGCCAGGCGCTCACGGTGGTGGCCACGGTCATCTCCGTCAATGTTCGCCACGGTTGGGCCGTCGCCGACTGCGGATTGAAGGCCTTGGGGATGGATCATGGCAACCCCAGCCTGAGCGGGGGCTTCGACGTGTGGTTCTGCTCCGATGAGCACCTGACCTTCGCCCCCACCAGCGGCGGACAACTCCCGGCGGTGGGCGAGAGGGTACGGGTCCTTCCCGCCCACGTCGATCCCACCGTCGCCTACCACGACCGCCTGCACCTGGTGGACGGTGACGACGTCATCGACGTGTGGCCGGTCGACCTCCGGGGTTGGTGAGCATCAGGGGTGTCCGCTGAGCCTGCTGGCCAGGGCCCGGAAGGCCCGGCCCCGGTGGGACACGGCATGCTTGGCCGCCGGATCGAGCTCCGCAAAGGTGACGCCGTCAGTGTCGTCAGCCACGAACACCGGGTCGTAGCCGAAGCCGCTGGTCCCCCGAGCCTCCTCGGCGATGAAGCCCTCGGCCGTCCCCTCGGCCACCACCTCGTTTCCCCCCGGCCACACGGCGATGGCAACGGTGCGGAAGCGAGCACGACGGTCTCGGTCGCCGCTGACCCCGGCGAGGGCACCGAGCAGCTTGACCACGTTGTCGGCGTAGGTGGCGTCCTCACCGGCGTAGCGGGCGGAGCGGACACCCGGGTCTCCGCCCAGGGCGTCCACCTCCAGACCGGTGTCATCGGCGATGGCCGGCGAACCAGTGGCATCGACCAGGGCTACCGCCTTGAGCCGGGCGTTGTCCTCCAGGGTGGCGCCGGTCTCCTCGACGTCGGCGATGTCTGCGGGGCGGGCCACGAGCGGGATCGTCCCACCGAGGATCTCTCCGATCTCGCGAGCCTTGTCCGGGTTGGCGGTGGCCAGGACGAAGCGGGTCATCAGCGGGTCACGGGGGCTTTGGCCAGCAGCTCCGCCTGTCGGTCGAGGAGGTTGGCGATGCCGTGCTCAGCCAGGCTGAGGAGCTCGTCGAGGTCACTGCGGGTGAAGGCCGCCCCTTCCGCAGTGCCCTGCAGCTCGACGAAGCGGCCCGACGACGTCATGACCACGTTCATGTCCACGTCGGCCCGACTGTCCTCGCTGTAGGCCAGATCGAGCATCGCCACCTTGTCGATGACGCCCACCGACACCGCCGCGCACGCCTCGGTGAGGGGGTTGGAAGCCATCTTCCCAGCCGTCACCAGCCGGCTGCAGGCGTCATGGAGGGCGACGTAGGCGCCACAGATGCTCGCCGTGCGGGTCCCCCCGTCGGCCTGCAGGACATCACAGTCCAGGGTGATCTGATGTTCCCCCATCGCCGCCAGATCGGTGACGGCTCGCAGCGAACGCCCGATGAGACGCTGGATCTCCTGGGTGCGCCCGGACTGCTTGCCTTTGGTCGCCTCTCGACCGATCCGCTCGGGCGACGCTCCTGGAAGCATCGAGTACTCGGCCGTGACCCAGCCCTTGCCCGATCCTCGCATCCAGCGAGGCACGTCCTCGGCCACCGAAGCGGTGCAGAGGACAACGGTCGCCCCCATCCGGATCAGCACCGAGCCCGCCGCGAAGGCCGTGTAGTCGCGGGTCAGCTCGACCGATCGGAGATCATCGATGCCCCGACCGTCCAGCCTGGCCGTCATCGGTTCCTACCTCGGGTCACGGTCGACGTCATCGCCCCCCCAACCTACTCGTGGTCGCCCGGCCGTCGGGCCTTCACGGTGTGGGCTCCCAGAAGTCGACCACGTCGATCTCGGGACCGAAGAGTCGGCGCCCCAGATCCCGAAAGGTGTCGCTGTCTCCCGAGGAGATCCAGGTGTGGGTGCCCCCCTTGGTGGCCCGTCGACCAAGCCCGGCCTCGGCCAGGATGGCCCCCACCTCGAACGCCGTCTCGTCAGCCGAACTGACGAGCACCACGTTGCGACCGACCACATCGGTGATGGTCCGGGCCAGGAACGGGTAGTGGGTGCACCCGAGCAGCAGGGTGTCCGCGTCGGCTTCCCGTATGGGGGCGAGGAGACGCTCGGCCAGCACGTGGACCTGATCGGATCCGGTCTCGCCTCGTTCGACGAACTCGACGAAGCCCGGACACGCGGCGCAGGTCAGCTCTACCGGCGCGGCGCGAGCAAGGGTCCTCACTGCCCGCTGGTAGGCCCCGGATGCGATGGTGCCCACGGTGCCGATGACCGCCACCCGCCCGGTGGAGGTGACCGACAGGGCAGACCGCAGACCCGGGTCGATCACCCCGACGAGGGGAACGTCGAAGTCGAAGCGCAAGGTGTCGAGGGCGGCCGCCGATGCCGTGTTGCAGGCTACGACGACCATCTTGACATCGTGGTCGCGCACCAACTTGGCGGTGATCTGGCGGGCGAAGCGGGTCACCTCGTCGAGGTGGCGGGGTCCGTAGGGGTAGCGACCGGTGTCCGCCACGTAGACCAGATCCTCTTCGGGAAGCAGATCGATGAGTGCCCGAGCAACCGTGAGTCCACCGAATCCACTGTCGAACATGCCAATGGGACGGTCGTCCACTCGACGTCAGCTCTCGTCGCGCTCGTAGATCTGGGTCGTCTTGGCCACTCCGTGGCGGAAGACCCGTCTCAGCGCAGAGCGGGCCAGCCCGTCGGCGACGAGCACGGCGTTGCGACCACCTTGGCCGGGGAAGCCCCGGAACGTGGTGACGTGGAAGTAGTCGTTGTCCATCACGGTTCCGTCGTCGGCCACCGGTCGCTGCGAGAAGTAGTAGTTGGACACACAGGTTCTGACGCTGTCGGCCACCACCTCGTTGACGGCGTGCCAGGAACCGGTGGAGGTGGCCATGACCACCAGCCGGTTGAACAGCGAGTGCAGGGTGCGGTTCTCAGCCCTCATACCCTGGTCCCACAGCTGAAGATGACCGCCGTCCCCGGGCGCCCACGATGGGGTCGTGTAGTACAACAGGTTGAGGACTCGGTAGGTCTCCCGATCCTCTCGGTGCGAGTTGTCGATGTGGGGGTTGAGGAACTGGCCTCTGGTCATGGCGCTAATCCCTCCGGCGTAGAGGCGGGGGTCACCGAGCAACCCGTCGATCCCGGTGATGTCGGCCACTGCGTCGATGACCGGTTGCTCTTGGAAAGCGAAGACGATCTCCTCGAGCAGCGGATCGTAGCGGTCCATCTGGGTGGCGACATACTTGTCCTCCCGGATGCTGCGGCGTCGCATCATGGACTCCTTCGCCGGGAACGCCCCGTGGATCCGCCGTGCCACCTCTTCGTCGAGGAGGTCATCGACCACGAATGTCCGCACCCGACCGGGGCGCCTGAACTCGGCACGGAGACCCGCCTCCTGTGCCCGTAGGCGCCTGACGATCTGCTCGGCGATCTGGGTGCGGTCCATGGGCCTGTCCTCTCCGCGATCCGGCCAGGGGCCGTGACCGCCGAGGTCGAAGCTTAGAAGTAGATGACGTGTCTGGCGCGCTCGGTGACCTCGTCGATGTCGCCCGTCCACGCCCCGGTGGAGAGGTACTTCCATCCGGCGTCGCACACGATCGTCACGATGGTGCCCTCGTCGATCTCGGCGGCACACTTGACGGCGGCGGCCATGATGGCGCCCGAGGAGATGCCGGCGAAGATACCGACCTCGGTGAGTCGGCGGGTCCATTCGATGGACTCCTTCGGTCCCACCACCCGGCTGCGGTCGAGGAGGTCGAAGCCGTCGTTGTCGGTGAAGACCGGGGGGATGAAGCCCTCGTCCAGGTTCTTCAGCCCGTCGACCATCTCTCCAGCCGGTGGCTGGACAGCCCACAGCTGCACGTCGGGGTTGCGCTCCTTGAGGAAGCGCCCAACGCCCATCAGGGTCCCGGCGGTGCCCAACCCGGCCACGAAGTGGGTGACCTCAGGGCAGTCCCGCCAGATCTCCGGGCCAGTGCCCTCGTAGTGGGTCTTGGGGTTGGCCGGGTTGGCGTACTGGTAGGGAAACCACCACTCCGGATGCTCCTCGGCCAGATGCCGGGCCCGGCGCATGGCTCCATTCGATCCTTCCGACGCCGGTGAGTCGATGATCTCCGCCCCCCACACCTCCAGGGCCTGACGACGTTCCATCGACACGTTCTCGGGGAGCACGATGGTTATCGGGTAGCCCTTGACCCGGGCGATCATGGCCAGGGCTATGCCCGTGTTGCCCGACGATGACTCGAGGATGCGCTGACCGGGATGGAGGCTGCCGTCCTTCTCCGCCTCGTCGATCATCCCCTGGGCAGCCCGGTCCTTCACCGACCCACCAGGGTTGGCACCCTCCAGCTTGGCCAGGATGGTCACCCTCGGGTTGGGACTCAGGCCCGAGATGTCCACCATCGGCGTGTTGCCGATCAGGTCCAGCACGCTCTCGTAGCGGGCCATGGCTCAGCCTCCAGCCACAGCGGGCATCAAGGTGACGGTGTCGCTGGGCGACACCTTGGCATCGAGGCGTCCGAGGTAACGGATGTCGTCATCATTGAGAAAGACGTTGAGGTGGCGGTGCAGCTCGCCGTCCGTGGTGCGCAGCTGGTCACCCAGAGCGGGGTGGGCGGAGATGAGGCTGTCGAAGACCTGACCGATGGTGTCGCCGTCCGCCTCGACGGTCGCTTGCCCTCCGGCGGCGGGACGGAGGACGGTCGGCAAGCGGACAGAGACGGTCATGGCACACTCCAGAACAGGAACGGGAAGCGCTCGGTCGCCAAAAGGCGACCGGCTGCGTCACCATTGTAGGGCGACAGGCTCCTCTTCGATTCGGTCATCTCGGATCCGGTAGCTGCGCACCACCGGGGTGGAGTCGCGCAGCGACACCAGGACGTAGTGCCAGGCCGGGTCAGGGGCCTGGGCAACGTCGGTCGGCGAGGGCCAGGCATCGGTGTGGGTGTGGGAGTGCCACACTCCGACCAGGACCATCCCCGCCTCCTCGGCCTGCCGGTCGGCCCGCAGGAGGTCCCTGGGGGCGACGCTGTAGACCCGCGAGGACCGAGATGCGTTCTCGGTCGGGTAGTGGACCTCGACCGTGGCATCGTCGCCTTCGGGGGGCGGGGGTGCACCGGCGATCAGGCCGCACGCTTCGATCGGCCAGGCATCCAGGCAGGCGGCGATCATCTCCTCATGGACCGAAGCGGCGAGCAACAACACGGCTGCGACGGTACCGTAGGCTGGCCCATGGCCCCGAAGTCAGCCTCCACCAATGGGCCCCGCCCCGTGGCTCAGAACCGTCGAGCCCGCCACGACTACGACATCCTCGAGACCTACGAGGCGGGCATCGTCCTGGCCGGCAGCGAGGTCAAGTCCCTGCGCGAAGGCAAGGTGCAGATCCGCGACGCCTACGCCCGGGTGCACGACGGTGAGGTTTGGTTGCACAGCATGCACGTTCCTCCGTGGCTCTACGCCAACGGGTTCGGAGCCATGAACCCTGACCGATCCCGCAAGCTGCTCCTGCACCGACGGCAGATCAATGAGCTCGGCCAACGGACCACCCAGGAACACCTGACCCTGGTCCCCTTGGCCCTGTACTTCAGCGAAGGGCGGGCCAAGGTCGACCTGGCCCTGGCCCGGGGCCGTAGGCGCTACGACAAGCGTCATGCGCTGGCCGAGCGCGATGCCGAGCGCGAGACTCGCCGGGCAGCGGCTGCCAGTCAGAGGGGCGCTGACTTCGACTGATGCTCGACCTGCAGGACGACCCGGCGTCGTCCGAAGGCGTCGCCCGAAGGCGCTGCGGGCTGAGAACCTGCTGAAAAGGGCGGCTGATCAGCGTCGTCGCCGGGTAGACAGGAGATCGTGAGAGATACGGTGAGGCTGGGTCGCCTGGGTGGGGTGGTGGTCGGTCTCAACTGGAGTCTCGTCGTTGTCGCCGGGCTCCTGGCGTTCGTTCTGGCCCAGAACCGCCTGCCCTACGATGCCCCCGGCTATGGCTCCGAGGCCTACGCCGTAACCGGCGCCCTGACCGCTGTCGGGCTGCTCGTCACCGTTCTGGCCCACGAGCTCGGTCACGCCGTCGTTGCCCGCAAGGTCGATCTGCGGGTGGACGGCATCACCCTGTCGTGGATTGGTGGGATCACCCGCATCGAGGGTGAGCCGTCAGGGCCTCTGGTGGAGGCATGCCTAGCCGGCATCGGGCCACTGGTCAGCCTGGTGATCGGCGGGGCCCTGTGGGTGCTGAGCATTGGGCTCTCCGCCGCCGGGGGTGGTCGCCTGGTCGTTGCCGCCGTCGGATGGCTGGCTGTGATCAACGTGGTGCTGGCGGTGTTCAACCTCCTGCCCGCCGCCCCTCTCGATGGCGGTCGGCTGCTGCATGCCGCCGCCTGGCGCATCACCGGGGACCGCTGGCGGGCAGGACGACTGGCTTCAGCTACGGGCATCGGGCTCGGCACCTTCGTGTTGGTGGCCGGTGCCTGGCAAGCATCGATGGCCCACTCCGTCGGCGACACGTTCAACGCCGTTGTCACCGGAGTGCTCGGCTGGTGGTTGATCGCCGCCGCTCGCAGCGAGCGGCAGGTCGCCGCCGTGCACCGGGCCCTTGACGGCTGCCGGTGCGCCGACGTGATGCGGCCTGCTCGGGGCGGCCCGGGTTGGGTCACCATCGAGGCCTTTCTTGCCGGACAGCTCGATGATCAGCGTTCCCCCGGGCCCGTGTGGCTTCTCGAGGGATGGGGAGACGCCGGCTATGTGGGCGTGGTGACCACCGAGGCGCTGATTTCTGTTGCCCCACCCCAACGTCACGTGTTGCGCCCCATCGACATCGCTGTACCGGTGGCGGAGGCGACCGCGGCCAGACCGGCCGACGACGTGTTGGAAGCCCTGACAGCCAGCACCGGTGCCCGGGTCATCCTCATCGTCGACGGTGGCCGCACGGTAGGGGCCATCGTGCCCGCCGACGTGGACACGCTGGTCCACGGCGGTCACCGTCTCCTCCCGCCCATGGCCTCCCCCAGCGGAGCCGGAACCCCGTCGTGAACGTGTCGCCGCTCCCGGCCGCCTCGCCCTTGCCAGGCGGTAGGGTGATGGCGTTGCACATTGACATGGGGGTGATCGGCTTCGACTTTGGTTGTTGCGTCGGGAGAAGCGAGCCGTGGTGTCCGGAGCCACGTTAAAGAGCCGGAACCAATAAATAAACGCCGAGCCTCAGCTCGCACTGGCCGCTTAATAGCGACCCGTCCGTCCGGCCCCGGTCCCGCGGGTCGGGTACGGGCGTCATCTAGTGGGACTCACCCGATGGTTGTGTCGGCAGGCCATCGGGGACATGTTTTGCCGACTGAGGTCCTCCACCGGTGCCGGTGGCGAGTGGAGGACCCGAGAATCTGATCACTGGCTGCGCTCGGAGAAGAACCGATAAGGCATCGAAGGACGCGGGTTCGATTCCCGCCACCTCCACTCCTCACATAGGCCCAGGTCAGACGGTGTCTTCTATCCAAGACACCATCCGACCTGGATGACGACTCACCGTTTGTTCACCGGAAAGTCGCTGACCGATGATCTCCAGGTTGGCCGCCGCAGCCCCGTTCGGGGTGCCCCGGCCGAGGTACACGTCCTGGGTCATCGAGGGGCGAGCGTGGCCGAGTTGGTCCGCTATGGCACGGGCCGACTGACCGCTGACGTCGAGGAGCGTGGCCACCGTGCGGCGCAGCTTGTGACTACGGGTGGCGTCCATGCCCAGACGGTCCAGCGCCGAGCGAAGCTGCTTGCCGGTGTTGGTCGCCGACCGCAGGCGACCGTCGAGGGTGGGGAACAGCACGCCATCGACCGGCGCCGGAGCCTCCTGGCGCCACGCGTCCACCTCCCTGGCCAGCCAGCCGGGGATGACCCAGCGTCCTCGTGGACGAATGCGTCGCCCCCTTTCGCGTGGCGTAGACGCAGACGCCGGACAGCACAGTTCTCGACATCTTCGCCGCGCTCGGACCCCTGCCCTTGCCGATGGCCCGGATCACCCGGTCCACGGTCGGGACGGTCAGTTCCCGCAGCCGCAACGCCGCAAGACCGGCAAGCAGTCCGGAGCCCGGGGCGCCCTTCGAGCAGCCACGCTTCGCCGACCGTGGCCCTCAACAGGCGGACCTCGCCGACCACCCGTCCGCCTCCACGCCTCCGAGCGACCAAGCCGACGGCGAGGTGCAACTCGACACCCAGATTCTTGTCACCGGCCCGCACCCCGGTGCCGTCCAACAACACGATCGGCACCGAGACCACCTCGGCGCCCTTCTTCTTGACATGTATGCTTCGTCCGCCTGATCCGAGTTCCCGGATGAGAGCGGGGTGGTTGGCGTGGGAGGATGTCGAAACCGTGGGGCTGCCGCCGTGGTCGGACTTTTCACTCTGGCCATATCAGCGGCGTTGCTGATCGGGATCGTGCGGGTGTCGGCCAGTCCGGCTCATGCCGTGACCGGCACCGTCGGAGTAGGCACGTTTCCGCAAGGGGTGGCAGTCAACCCAATCACCCGCCACCGTCACCGTTGGTTTCCAGCCGTCCGCAGTCGCCGTCGACCCGGCCACCGGCAGGGTCTATGTGACCAACAACGGCGACGATACGGTGTCGGTCATCCACGGGACCGACAATGCCGTGACCGCCACCATCGGGGTAGGCGCCCAGCCGAACGGGGTGGGAGTTGACCCGACCACCGACACCGTCTTCGCGTCGAACACCAACGGCCACACGGTTTCGGTCATCGACGGGGCCAATAATGCTGTGACGGCCACCATCGGGGTAGGCCCTCTGCCGAAGGGGGTGGGTGTCGACCCAGCTACCCACACTGCATATGTAGCCAACGGCGAGGACAACACGGTGTCGGTGATCACCACACCCGGGGCTCCGAGATCAGGTGGATTGGTCTTCACCGGGGTGGCGCCGACCCGGGTCTGTGACACCCGGCCGACGTTGGTGAGCGGGATCACGGACGCATGCACCGGCCAGTCTCTCCATGGTGGTGTGCCGCTGGTGGTCAACCTGCCCACCAGTCTGGTGCCCGTCACCGCTGGCGCAGTCGTGGCTAACGTGACCGTGACCGACCCGACGAGCGACGGCTATCTCAGCGTCTCCCCCACAGAGGGGCTCGTGCCAGCATCGTCGAACCTGAACTTCACGGCGGGTCAGACCGTCGCCAACCAAGTTACCGTGCCCACTGGACCGTCGATCAGCCAGGGGGGCATGGCATCGATCACCGTGAACGACTTCCCCGGCACACCATTGGCGGACGTGGTGATCGACGTAGAGGGCTACGACGCGATCCCGGCCACGCCGGGTGCGACCGCCGGGGACTTCCATCCCCTCACCCCAGCCCGGCTGGCCGACACCCGATGCCCCGCCACCGCTGGCATGTGCGCGGCTGAGGGTGTCCCGGCCGTCAACCAGGCGGCGGGGACCTTGGGGCCGGCCGGCCAAGACCAAGTCACCGTCCGCGGCGTCAAGGATGTCCCTTCCACCGGGGTCGCCGCAGTGGTCGTCAATGTGACCGCTGTCGCCCCGAGCGCCCACGGGTACCTGACTGTCGCCGCTGGCGGGTCCATCCCGCCAGGGACCGCCCCCGGATCGTCGAGCCTGACCTTCGCCCCCGGCGAGATCCTGGCCAACAAGGTCACCGTGCCCGTCGGTCCCAACGGGACGATCAGCATGTACAACTACACGGGCTCGACCGACATCGTCGTCGACATCGAAGGCTGGTACTCTGCGGCGGACGGCCCGGCGGGCGATACGTTCACCCCTGTCGCCCCGACCCGCCTCGCCGACACCCGCTGCGCCACCACTGCCTGCAGCACCGGCTATCTGCCCGTCCAGAACGCCGCGGACACATCCCCACTCGGAGGCCAATCCCTCACCGTTGTCGTGGGCGGGACCGGCTCGGTCCCAGTCGATATCGCCGCCGCCGTGCTGAACGTCGTCGACGTGAACCCCCAAGCCGGGAACTACCTCACCGTTTATCCGGCCGGCACGACAATCCCTCCGACCTCGGATGTCAACTGGATACAGGCGAACTCCTCCACCATCGTGGCCGACGCCGCCTACTCGGCCCCCGGGAACAGGTCGGCGATCGACATCTACAACGGGTCGTTCCCCTACACCGAGACCAACGTCGTCGTCGATCTTTTCGGCTACTACACAGCGCCGAGCATCACCAAGAGATGATGCAGACGTTCAGGTGCCTCCGGCCGGTTTGGGGTGGTAGCCAGGGCCCGGTGGTGAAAGCCCGGCACCTCCACTTTGGATGTTCATGAAGACACCAGTCCTGGTAGGAGCCCCTTTTTGGAGGGGCTCTTGTCGTGCCAGGACACATCGCGCCTAGGTCGTTGGGCGGCGGCGACGTACCTCGACCACGGTGCGTGGCCTGCACCCTCGGACCTGACCGGGGGGCCCAACGGCACCGAGGTCTTCCTCACCTCCTGGTGTGCTGCTCACCGAGCTGGTTTACTCACCAGATGAAACGGAAGCGCCGGCTGTCCCTGGCTGACGTTTACGCTCGCATCCCCGAGGTGCACTGCAAAGGGCTCTGCGAGGAGTCCTGTGGCCCCATCGCCATGTCGAACGACGAGGACCACCGGCTTCAGGAGCTGGGCGTCACCATCCCGTCGATGGTCGACGGGGTTGCAGCGATTGAGCGGGGGGAGGAGTACTACTGTCCAGCGCTCCAGGATGGCCGGTGCCGCGTCTATGAGGACCGGCCGACGATCTGTCGCCTGTGGGGGGCGACCACGTCGATGCCGTGCCCGCACGGATGTACCCCGCAGGACGCATTGAGCCAACCCGAGAGCTTTGAGCTTCTGACCTTGGCCGGGCGTGCCGGCGGGGGCATGACGTCCCGCTTCTTCAACCCGCTGGCAACGGACGCGGCCGACGACCACGACGGCCAGGTGCATCCTCGCTCAGCGGAGCCTGACCGCCGCTCCTGAGCTCGGGTACCAACTGATGAGCCCGGAGACGAAGTTGTTCTGCCGCCCGCCGGCGATGGCGTACTCGTCACTGGTCGGATAGCCAAGGGCGCTGCGCTCCCAGCCCAACGCCCGCCACCGGTCCTGGATGGCACCATGCACCGACCATGCCCCCGTCGCCGGCGTCCAATAGATCGACCCGTCGTCGGCGAAGTGATTGAACCGCCCCACCCCGTCGGGGGTGCCGGACTCATCGGTGACGGGATAGCCGAGGACTCCGCGCTCCCATCCCAACGCCGCCCAGTGGTCCCGGATTCCCCCATGGATCGACCACGCCCCGGTCTTCGGCGTCCAATAGATCGATCCGTAGTTGGCGAAGTGATTGAACCGCCCGATCCCGTCCGGCGTCCCCGTCTCGTCGGTGACCGGGAATCCGAGGAGTCCACCAGGGCCACCCAGTGCCTGGTAGTGGGCCAGGATCGCACCGTGGACGGTGTGAGCCCCAGTTGTCGGTGACCAGTACGTCGACCCGCCGGTGAAGTCCTGGGCCTGGCCACCGGCGATCGGATACGGGCTGTCGGTGGGGCTACCCAGATAGGAGCTGCTTCCCCCCAGCTGCGCGTAGTAGGCGGTGACCGGGGCGCTGTTGGCGAGGGCCAGCAGCTGGGCGCTCGAGCCGTTGAAGACATCCTGATCGCCGGGGAAGACCCCGGTGTCGGCGTACTGCCAGAAGGCGTAGGTGGCCCATCCGGCCGGCAGCGGATAGGGAGAGGCGCTGTAGTTGGCGATCCACAGCGGATCCTGGCCGCCGAAGCTGGCACTGTTGGCAGTACAGGTGTTCCACCAGTCGGCGGTCGTGTAGATCACCGCCCACCGCCCGGTGACGGCACGGTACTCGTTCACGAACGCCCCCACCCACGAAACCATCTGGGTCGGGGACAGGCCGTAGCACTCAGTGCCGTAGGGGTTGTACTCGAGGTCGACCATGCCCGGCAGGGTGTGGTTGTCGGCGGACCAGGTGCCGCCGTGGCTGGCGAAGAAGTCGGCCTGGGCCGCCCCGGCTGAGTCATTGGGGATGGCGAAGTGGTATGCGCCTCGGATGAGCCCCTGGTTGTAGGCACCGCCGTACTGCTGGTCGAAGTACGGGTTGGTGTAGTAGGTGCCCTCACTGGCCTTGGCATAGGCGAACTGGGCGCCGTTGGACGCTACCTGACCCCAGTTGACGTTGCCCTGGAAGGAGCTGACGTCGAGCCCGCTCCCGGCGGCGGTGGAGCTCTGCGTCGTCGCTGAGCGGGCCGAGGGTCGGGCGCCGCTCACTGCGCCACCGCTGGCGGCAACCGGCATCCCGGCGTGGTCGGCACCCGGGTGGGTGAGGGTCTCGGTCCGGCCGGCATGGGGCAGGCGGAGGGCGGTGGACAGGCGTGCGGTGGCGGCGGCGGCCTGGGCACTGACCCCGTTCGGCACCGCGACGGGCGGCTGAGGGCGACCGGGCCTGGCCCCGGCAGGGGCTCCGAGCGCTCCGAGACCGCCGCCCAGGACGATGACGGCCAGGGCCACCACCACGCTCCGCCCCCCTAGGCGGCCGGCCCGGCGCTCTTCCCTGCGCCCGGCTGCCCCCGATACTGCGGTCATGAACCGTCTGGACATCAGTTGTGGTCCCCTTGCTCCGGGCCTGGCGGCCCCGTCCGGATGCAGTCGAAGCGCCGCCTGCCGGACCGGTCACGGTCGGAGGACAACGTAGGCACTCAGGGACGGCCCCGCAAGCCATCCGCTCGGCCGGAGACGACCTCGTCCGCAGGCCGGCTCGGCTCTTCTCTGTCATGCCTCCCGCATCGACGGATTTGCCGGACCACGACGAGGGCACAGGCGACCGAGCAGCCGAGGAGGGCGAAGGCAACAAGGTGCGCCAGGCGGGGGTGGTGAAAGGTGGGTGGGAAGCCGCCCAGCCACCACAGATCCAGGGTGGGCACCGGCGGGTTGACGATGATGATCCCGGTCCTGGTGATGGCCGGGAAGGGAGCTGATCCGTCAACAACCCGATGGAGGGACTCAATTCCGTACAAGATCTGGCTCGTGTGCCAGCTCCGGGTCTGCAGGCCGGCGGGGTGCATGCTGGCGACGCCGACGTCTTCGGTGAGAACTCCGACCAGCTGCACCATCAGGCCGGCAATCGCCAGAGCGACGATCGAGGCTCTCGACCACAGCCGGAGGCGTCGCCACTCGCAGAGAACGAGCCCCAGGGGCAGCATCATGAGGGTGAAGACAGGCACAAGGAACCGGGGGCCCCAGGCGATCTCACCCGACCAGTTGGCAACCAGGGAGTGATAGCCCACGTAGGCCACCAGCGCACCAACCGTCGTTGCCGTCAGGGGAAGGCTCCGGCGAGCGAGATAGCGGAAGCCGACCAGGCCGACGAGGACCAGGGGAGCAAAGAAGACGATCCCTTTCCCGGGACTGAACAGCTGGCCGCCCACACCATCCCACAGGGGGGTTGTCAACATCGTCGCCGAGTTCGACTTGTGACCATTGTCGACAAGGCTTCCGAAACGGACATGGTCGTACCAGGCGGTGACGGCGGCGACGGCCAGCAGAGGGACGGCCCACAGGACAACCCGACGAAGGGCTGCGCCCCTGCGCTCCCGTCGCTGACTCGCCAGGAGCCACACAGCGAAGCAGGCCACGACGATGATCGAATCAACCCGAAGGAGCATCGCTGCCCCGCAGGCACCACCGGAGAGAAGGTAACGCCAGAGCCCGCCCCGCCGCTTGGCTGCGTACAGCGCCAAGAGGGCGGACAAGAGGAAGAACGCCGTGGCCGTGGCGTCGAAGGAGAAGTGGGCGTAGGGGAACACGATGGTGCAGAGCGCCAAGAGGCTCGTGGCCAGGGCGGCCAAACGGGCCGTCACCCCGAGGAGCAGCTGGAACCGGAAGTACACGGCCACGAGCAGTGCCGCGAAGATCGGGTTGACGAGGGTGTCGAGAAAGTCTGCGGTGTTGCCGCCGATGGCGCCCACCTGGTGGAGGGCAGCGACCGGCACGAAGGCGAGCGTCAAGCCGATGTCATGGGGAGCGTAGAACAGCCCGCCCTGGCCGCCGACGACGCCGCCGCCGCCGCCGATCGGAAATCCCGTCACCGACACGGCCCCATGCGCCACCAGGCGCTGAGCGACGTCGATGGCTTCTTGGACATCGATGGTCTGGATGTGCCCCGAGTCCGCCAGGGCGAAGAGAAAGACGGCGGCGAGGAACACAGCCGCCGTCGGCGCCGCCAGGGAGGAACTTCCGAGTCGGTGGGCGCGCCAACCTCGGAGCAACTACCAATCCCCCCGGGCGACCGACCGGCCGGCGGGTATCGGGGCTGCCGAGGGCCTCAGAAGGCTCATCAACGTCGCGCCGTCCGTCGCCGAAGAGGAGGAAGCGTCGGAGGGGGTACCTGCCTGGGCGGCAACTGCGCGAGCAGCTCTGATGTGGCTTGCAGGACCTTCTGCACAGCCGCCTCGACGGCCTGCTCGGTCCGCGACGACACCGTCTGCACGCCGCTGACCTTGCGCACATACTGACGGGCCGCCGCTTCGATCTCTGCCGATGTGGCCTCAGGGTCCAGGCCCCGCAGGGTGGTGATGTTGCGACACATGCCCCGAGGCTAGGGCGACGCCGCCCAGTCGGCGGGCTGGTCGTAGCAGACCAGGGCACTCTGGGCAGCGACGATCCTGGTGACGCAACGCTGCGCCCACTCCGACGCTGCGTCGCCGGCCGCTGCTACCGGAGACGACGCCCGCAACTCGCCGAGGTGGCCGGCCCCCCGGGCCCAGGCTTGGCGGGCGTCGTCCAGCGCCTGGTGCTCCACGGTTTGCCATGTCCGGGCGTCGCTCAGGGCGGCGGTCGCCGCGTCGAACCCGTCGGCCAGGGCTCGGCGGCGTCGATGACAGCCGCCAAGCCGGTGGGCAGCCTGTCCGGCGGCGTCATTGCCCGCCTCCGCCAACTGCTGCGGCCGTTGGTCATGGGCTCGCCAGCGGACCACCGTCGACTGGACATAGCGGGTCGAACGCTCCAGGCTCTGCGCCCGGGACCGCAGGGCAGCGTCAGCCTCGTCTGCCCCCCGTCGCAGCCGGTCCATCTCCGCCACAGCGTCGTCCACCGCCCCGTCGGTCACCTCTGCGCCACCCTCCGAGGACGCCACCGCGGCGCCCGAGTCACCCAGGCGCCCCTCGGCATGGTCGATGGGTTCGTCGCCATCGAACACCACGGCGACGGCTCGTCGCCACCCGAGCAGCTCGTCACCAAGGTCGCCGAGAGCCTGAAGGTGGCGGGCCGGCCCCCCCGTCGTAGCCGGGGGGCCCAGTGCCGTGGTCAAGTCGTCCACCTTCCGGTGCTCCGGGGACTCTCAGTGCTCCCCGGGGCGGTCTGCCGCCTCCAGGGAGCTCAACCGCCCAGCCAACAACGCAGCGAGGGACCGGGCTCCGCCGTGATAGTCCTTCAGCTCCGCTGTGGTTCGGGCCCAGTGAGCGACGAACTCCTGGGCGGCCACCCCGTCGTACACGTTCGCCAGGCGCGACAGACACCGCTCCAGGCGTTCCCGGGAGGCCGTCACGTCCGCCTCGTGGCGTTCGAGGGTCGCCTGGTACGCACGCAAGGCTGCCGCCAGGCCGGTCACGTCAGCCATCGCCGAGGTACCTCCCCAAGGCGGCGATCCGGGTGTGGAGGAACGCCTGGTAGCGGGGGGCATCCCTGCGGAGGTAGTTGTCGAGGTGATGTTCGAAGCTGTCCCAGCGTTGCCGGTACTGACGGGCGAACTCGTCGCGCCAGACCGCTCCGAGCTGCTCGTGGTGACGGCGCAGAGCGCTGAGGGACGCAGCAAGGTTGTCGGTCAGCTCTCCCAGCTCGGCCTCGAAGACCTGCAGGGCCACCATGGTGTCGTCCAGGCTCATGCCACCAGCTCCCGACGGCGCCGGGCCAGCCGGTCGAACACGAGGTCCACCTGGTCGGCGAAGGTCCCAGCTGATGCCGACGATGGTTCGCCGGCCGCCTCCGGGCCACCGGCGGCGGTGGCGTCGTTGGACAAGGTGTAGGGCTTGAACGTCCGGGCGCGATCGTCTTGACGATCGAAGAGGACGGCGGCCACCGGACGAGGTCCATCGGGTTGCAGGCGGGCTGCGGCCCGCGAGTTGACCATGGCAAACGAATCGTCGTCGGACATCTGCATGGCCACCCGGTGGCGGAAGCCATCCCGCAGGCGACGATCGGCCATCACCACCCGGGCCGCGGCCACGCTGGCGAAAGCGGCCAGCACGTGGATGCCGACCTCACCGCCCTCGTCGAGAAGGCGGCCGAGTTGCTCGCCCAGGGGGGCGTCGACGAACCCGTAGACATCCGACCGCCGGGCCAGGGCATCCACCCGGTCCGCTTCGCTGATCATCACCATCCACGTCGGTTGGCTGCTACGAGCGGCCTCCGGGTGGGCCCGACGCCTGGCCAGCTCCGCCACCGCCCGGTTGATGATGCGCGCCGATCCCTGGTCATCGTCGGCCAGGTCCACGTGGTAACCGACGCCGCGGGCCCGGCGACCGACCCCAGCGACGACCGCCGACCACGGGGTCCCAGGGATGGACCGCTCGGCGATCAGGAGGGAAAGGTCATCGGGCCGGCGCTGCACGCAGGCGGCCACCACGGCGGCGGCC
>JALZAH010000081.1 GCA_030948425.1 Actinomycetota bacterium | reverse complement strand
CCGCCGTGCGCGACGCGATGCGCAGGTAGCGATCAGCCTCGGGCATTGTCTTCGACGCGCAGTCCTTGATCAGGATGCCGTGTTCGACGTACAGCCTTCGAGCCAGCGCCGGTCCCGTCAGACCGGGGGCGGTGATCTTGCAGAACACGAAGTTGGCGTCGGGCCGGAAGGGCTCCAAGCCTGGCAACTCGCGCAGCGCGCGGTAGAGCTCCTGGCAGGTGTCGCGCACCACGTCGCAACTGGCTGCGAACTCGCGACGGTAGCGGCCCACCCGGCGCAGGAAGGACTCCGCTATGCCATTCAGGTTCCAGATGGGTAGATGGGAGCGAACAGCATCTGCGAAGCGGCGGTCGGCCGTGAGGAGGTAGCCGATGCGCAGGCCGGCGATCCCGAACACCTTGCTCATGCTCTTGATGATGACCAGGTTGGGGTGGTTGTCGACGTCGCCCTCGACGCTGGCCGTCCGCCCGGCGCGGGAGAACTCGATGAATGACTCGTCCACGATCAGCCGGCACCCGTGCACCGCCAAGCGGCGGGCCAGTTCCAGGACTGCCTGGCGGTCGACGGAGAGGGCCGTGGGGTTGTTCGGAGTGACGAGGACAGCGACGTTGGAGCCCGCCCGCCGAGCCGACTCGGCGAACGCGTCGAGGTCGAGCTCGAGGGTCACGGGATCGAGTGCCACGCGGTCGAGCTGGTCGGGCCGCAATACGTTCTCGTACTCGTTGAAGGAGGGGACGGGGATCGTCATCTTGTCGATGAAGTGCTCGCCCAGCACCTTGATCAGCTCAGCGGCCCCGTTGCCCACGACGATGCTCGCCGGGTGGGTTTCCGTCCATTGGGCGACGAGGCGGTCGAGCTCCAACTGACCAACCGGGTAGTTGGTGACGATTTCGGGCAGCTCATGGCGGAGGTCGTTGAGCAGGGCGGGCGGAGGGAAGTGCAGGTTGTACAGGTAGGAGTGGTCAACGACGCCGTAACGCCAGTGCGACCCATACAGTGACTGGATGTGGTCGAACTGGTGTTCACGGCTCAGGAATATGAACTCGGCCATCTCCAGGTCGCGGTAATCGTCGAGCTCGTACCACCGGCTGGTCGACACGTCGACCGCGACGAGGTCCGACAACGAGCCGTCGGCCACAAGGTCACGGAACACCGTCTCGTAGTAGGCCTGCACGTTGCCGCTATCCACTTGGCGGCACAGTTCGGGCAAGATCTTGGTGCGTAGCGCCTCGGCCCGCAGCAGATAGATGTTGACCGTCTTCTGAGCATCATCATTGCCGGTGAGGCGCCCGTCCAGCTCGGCGCCCAGGATGAAGGCGGTGACGAAGCCGTTGTCGTCGTGGCGCACGACGGTGCCCGAGAAGTTGGGGTTGTTGGGGACCACGGCCATACTGCTGCCGATCTGGCCGAGCAAGCGCATCACGACGTCGCGGTCGAAGAGGATGTCGCCCTCGACCAAGAGGATGTCCTCGTCGCAGTATCGGCGGGCGTCCCACAGCGAGCGAATGTTGTTGGTCGTGTCGAATGACGGGGCATCGACGTACTCGATGTCGACCCCAGCGAAATTGTGCCCTACCCTCCGGCGTACCTGGGCCGCTTCGTGACCGACCACGATGATGACTTCGGTCACCCCCGCGGAGGCCAGTACCCGCAGCGAGCGGAATACGATCGGAACCCCGTTCACCTCGACGAGGCACTTCGGTACGTCGGTAGTGAGGGGTCGCATGCGCTGGCCGGTGCCGGCGGCGAGGATGAGCGCACGGCGTACGGGCGGCGACCCCGACGACAGGCTCCCCGAAACCCGCTCCAGCGCGCCAACCCCAACGGTCTGCGTCACTGTAAGCCTCCACGCCTCTCGATAGCTACGGTGTCGTCCAATGTGCAGCCAGGTCAACGGACCTCAAGGAACGGCTGCCGATGGTCAGCGCACAGTCGAAAGGCGGGAGCGATCTCTGTCAACGACCGATAGTGACCCTAGCATTTCTTGTGAACTTCACCCTGCGTTCACCGGCCGAGGTCCTGCGACGCCAGGCCATCATCGCCTCTCGGGCTCTAGGGTCGGCTTGGATGTCGACTTATCGAGGTGAGGGGCACCGCCTCGACTACGAGGTGGTGCGCGCCTACTGGGAGGAGGCCGCCCACGAGGCCGACTCGGCTTCGTACATGGCCCATGAGCAGG
>JALZAH010000079.1 GCA_030948425.1 Actinomycetota bacterium | reverse complement strand
CGGGTCAGCACCCCGCAGGTCAAACGGGGAGTGGCCCGGCTTCGACGGTGGTAATCGGCCACGGGAGAGGTCAGCCGACCCGTCGGCTTCGGATCCTTGGTCCGCGGCTTGAACTGCGCTGGTGCGGCCGTGCGGCCGGCGAGACGCTGATGGATAGCATCCCGCTGGTCGACATCAGGCTACAGACTGAAGAGGTTGCGGCGGAGGTGCGGGAGGGGTTTGCCCGGGTCTTCGAGCAGTCCTCGTTCATCTTCGGAGATGACGTGGCCGCATTCGAGAAGGACTTCGCTGCCTTCTGCGGCGTGAGGCACTGCGTGGGGGTGGGCAATGGCACGGATGCGGTTGAGCTCGCCCTCCGGGCCGCAGGCGTGACGGCGGGGGACGAGGTGCTGGTGCCCGCCAATTCCTTCGTGGCGAGCGCCGCCGCCGTGGTGCGGACGGGGGCGACGCCCGTGCTGGTCGACGTGGACCCTGCCACCCTCCTGTTCGATGCCGACGATGCCGCATCCCGTGTCGGACCCCGCACACGCGCCGTCATGCCCGTCCATCTGTACGGTCAGATGGCGCCGATGGAGGCCGTCCGGGAGTTGGCTGCGTCGGCTGGAGCGTCGGTGGTCGCAGATGCAGCCCAAGCTCACGGAGCCAGCCAGGCCGGGGCGCCGATGGCGAAGTTCGGCGACGCCTCCGCAACGAGCTTCTACCCGGGTAAGAACCTGGGCGCCTTCGGGGACGGTGGGGCGGTACTGACCGACTCCGACGACCTGGCGGGGAAACTACGGTCCCTGCGCAACCACGGCAGCCAGGTCAAGTACGAGCATCCGACCGTGGGTTTCAACTCACGGCTCGATACCCTCCAGGCAGTGGTACTCACGGCGAAGCTTCGGCGTCTGGCCATGTGGAACGAAGCACGGTGCAGAGCCGCAGAGTTGTATGGGGTCCTGCTCGACGGCGTCGAGGAAGCCACGCGGCCCACATCCGCTCCCGGCAATGTCCATGTCTGGCACCTCTATGTCGTCCAGGTGCCCCACCGTGACCGGGTCCTGGCTCACATGAATGCCCACGGCATAGGCGCCGGCATCCATTACCTAGCGCCCATCCACCTGCACGGCGCTTTTCGTTTCCTGGGCTACGGCCCGGGGGACTTCCCGGTGAGCGAGGCGGCGGCCGACCGCATCCTGTCTCTGCCGATTTACCCGGGCATCTCCGCCGCTCAACAGGAGCGGGTCGTAGGCATCTTGGTGGACGCACTACGAGGCTGATGCCGACGGCGTGAACATCCAGGTGATCGGCCTTTCAACGGGGTCCCCGCTCCGGCTTCTCGTGCTTGTGCTCGGGCTGGCGCTGCTGGTTGTCACCGTCATCCGTCCCGCCGTGGGGTGCGGCGTGGTGGCGTTGGCTGCCCCGCTGGTTGGTGGGCTGGGACGAAACGTCCTGGTGCCCCTCTTGCGGCCCAGCGAGGCCATCACGCTACTCGTTGTCTTCGGCGCGCTGCTGTATCACCTGCCCCAACGACGACGACGGCCGGTCCAACCCCTCGACCTCATGGTGGCGGCCTACGCGATCGTCGTCGTGGTGATACCTGCGCTCGTTCTTGGCTTCACGGGCATCGCCACCGATCTAGACACGGTCCGGATCGTCCTTGCACCTCTGCAGTACCTCACCATCTACATGCTGTTCTCCCGCGTAGACCTGACCGACTCCGACCGACGCTTCATCCTGAACCTCTCGATGGGGGCCAGCGTTGTGATCGCTGCCGTCGGGATCGCACAGCTTGCCAATCTCCCCGGAGTGCGCAGCGCCGTTTCGACGTACTATGTCCACTCGTCTGCGGCGGCGATCTGCCAGGACGGTGTATGTCGTCCGACCTCATTGCTGGAGCATTGGGCGTCATTCGGGGCGTACTCGGTCCTTCAATTCCTCGTCGCCCTCGCTCTGATCACGACCGAAGCGCCTGGCTTCTCGAGCCGGTGGTTGACGCTTGTGATGACCGCCAACGGCGTGGCCGTCCTCGCCAGTCAAACCCAGGCAGCGGTGGTCGCTCTCCTGTTCGGCACTGTTCTGATGTTCTGGTACGGCTCTCGAATTCCTCGACAGGTGACCTACGCTGCAGTCGGGCTGGTCGTTGCGTTGATCGTATTCTGGCCGCAGGTCCAGGCGCGCTATACCCAACAGAAGGGCTCGCCGATCTCCCAGGACCGGGTCGTCCCTCAGAGTCTCCGGACGCGGATCCAGTACTGGGACGCCTACTTCCTACCCGTCGTGCGGGACCACCTGTGGTTCGGCACCGGCACCGTCATCCCCGGAGAGGTACCTGAGCGACTGAAGCTCTTCGTGGACAACGAGTACCTCCGGATGGCGTTCCGAGCGGGCGTCATCGGGGTGATGTTCCAGGGTTGCGTCCTGGCCATGACGGCCACCAGTAGTTGCCGGCAGCGGTGGGCGACGAACAGACTCCGGCGCGCCGTAGGGGCGATCGCCTTCTGCTATGCGTGCATGCTGGCGCTGATGGGAGTGAGCGGCGAGTATCTCACCTATCAGGGCGTGGTGCAGACTCTGTGGATC
>JALZAH010000057.1 GCA_030948425.1 Actinomycetota bacterium | reverse complement strand
ACTCCGGGGTCGCCGATGCCGGCGCCGAGATGCTTGCCGGCGAGGATCGATTGGCCGACGAAGAACGCGGCGAACGAGGCGATCTCGCTGACCACGAGGGCGATCGCTGCGAACACGGCGGCCTTGGCGGCGAGCACGACCCGCCGTTGCGGTACGGCGAGGAACGTGTTGCGGATCATTCCGGTGGCGTATTCGTTCGTGACCGCAAGCACACCGAGTACGCCGATGGCCAGCTGTGCGAGGAACATGCCGCGCAGGCTGTGGGTGGTGGGGTCGAACGTGGCCTTCTCGATCGCATCGAGATGGTCGTAACGGGCCACGAACGCAAAGCAGAAGAGGGCGCCGAACCCGATCATCATCGTCACGGTCGACGCCAGCGTCCACCACGTGGACCGCACGGATCGGAGCTTGGTGAGCTCCGATGCGGCGATGCCGCGCACGTTGAGGCTGCGGGCATCGGGGCGATCCGGCGGCACCGAGGTGACGAGATCCTGCTGGGGAAGGGTGTCTTGCATGGTGGTCATGATCTGGTCCTGTCAGGCGGTTCGGAGAAGGGTGAGGTCGGCACCGTCGGGTCGATACTCGACGCTGTCTTGGGTGAGCTCGAGGTAGGCGTCTTCGAGCGAGGCCGTCTCGGCAACGAGCTCGTGGACGGCAATGCAGGCGTCGGAGGCGAGCGTGGCCACTGCGGCGCAGTCGAGCCCAGCGACGATGACGGCGTTGTCAGGGCGGACCTCGATGTCCTCGGCGTGGCCCGTGAGGGTCTGGACGAGGTCGGCGGTCCGGGGGGAGCGGACGCGCACTCGGTTGCCGGAGCTCCGGCGGATGAACGCGTCAACGGTTGTCTCGGCGATCAGTCGGCCCTTTCCAATGACGACGAGGCGGTCAGCAGTGAGCGCCATCTCGGTCATCAGGTGGCTCGATAGGAGGACAGTGCGGCCTTCGGCGGCGAGGCCGCGGAGCAAGGTGCGGATCCAGATGATGCCCTCCGGGTCGAGGCCGTTGACCGGTTCGTCGAGCAGGAGGACCTGCGGGTCGCCGAGGAGGGCGGTGGCGATGCCCAGCCGTTGGTTCATGCCGAGCGAGAAGCCACCGGCGCGCTTGTTGGCCACGGTCTCGAGGCCGACCAGACGGATGACCTCGTTGACCCGGGAGCGGGGGATCTCGTCGGCTTGGGCCATCGCCAGGAGGTGGTTGCGGGCCGACCGTCCAGGGTGGATCCCTCGGGCTTCGAGCAGGGCGCCCACATCGTGGAGCGGCTGGCGCCTGTCGCGGTAGCGGCTGCCGAGGACGGTGGCGGTGCCGGATGTGGGCTCATCGAGACCGAGGATCACGCGCATGGTCGTGGACTTGCCAGCGCCATTGGGGCCGAGGAAGCCGGTGACCATGCCGGCTGGCACGTCGAAGCTCAGGTCGTCGACTGCCACGGCGGCGCCGTAGCGCTTCGTGAGGTTGCGAACTTCGATCACAGATGGTCCCTCGGGTAGGAGTGGGTAGCCCTGACGACGGTACGGATCGGCGACGTCGCCGGGAATGGGCGTGAGGCCCCTTCGCGATCCACTTCTGGGACCATCCGAGCGCGCAGAGATCCTCCTTCAGGACCATGGGATCGAGCCGGAGGGAGGATGGCCTTGTCCCACAGTCCTTCTACGATCACCAGGTGAACGCCCTTGCCCGTTGGCTGCGTACACACCCGTGGGTCGGCGACGGTCTGGTGGCGTCCTTCGTGGTGGCGTCCGGCCTCGACCCCCGGTCTGGGCACATCGCGCGAGCGATCCCCATCGCCTTGGCCCTGGCCCTGCCCTTGCTCCTGCGGCGGCGGTACCCGGTTGCGGTGTACATCACGGTCGCACTCGTCGCTGGCGTGCAGTTGCTGGTCGATGTACCGGTCCGGCTCTCCGACATCGCAGTGCTGATCGCGCTGTACACGGTCGCCGCCTACGAACGGGACCGCCGGTGGGTGACGGGCGCGACCCTGATCGCTCTCGGAGGCGCGGGACTGGCGGTGATCCGGTGGCACGAGGGGCAGTTCCTCCC
>JALZAH010000427.1 GCA_030948425.1 Actinomycetota bacterium | reverse complement strand
GCGCACGGTGGGTCGATGCCCCGCGGCACGCAGCTCAGCACCGGTTCGACCACGACCCGGCCGGCGTCGCCGTCGGCCACGATCTCGTGGCCGGGCACGAACGGAAAGGTGACGAGGGGCTCGAACCACCGCGACGAACGGCCGGCGACGGTGCTCAGGTCGGAGCCGCAGATCCCCGACAGGCGGGGACGGATTCGCTGCCAACCTTCGGCGGGGCTCTGCGGAGGGTCGATGTCGGCCAGCCGCAGCGGTCCGACCCGGGCCCCGGCGCCCGGTTGCCACGACGACGCCAAGCGGGCGGCAGCGAAGCGGGGCACGGATCGCTCGACGGTGAGCGCCTTCATGAGGCCAGACCCGTCAACGTCGGGGCCCGATCGGCAGGAGCGGTCGGGGACCGCCGGGTGCCCTGGGCCAGTGCTCGGTGTGCCAGCCCCGCTTGCGGGCGATGGCCGACAGTCGGGTCTCGGGGTTGACAGCCACGGGATGGCCGACCGCCTCGAGCATGGGCAGGTCGCTGGCCGAGTCGGCATAGGCCACAGCCTCGGTCAGGTCCAGATCATGGAGACGCGCATAGTCGGCCATGATCAGGGCGCGAGCCTCGCCGGTCGGAGGGGCATCGACCATCTCACCGTCGAAGCGGCCCGCCCGTTCCCCCAAGGTGGTGCAGACGACATCATCGAAGAGGGGACGGAGCGGGTCGATGACCACATCGAGGGCCCCGGTGATCAACAAGGTGCGATGACCGAGCGCCCGGTGCTCGCGCACCCGACGGATGCCGGCCGGGAACGACTTGGTGAGCACCACGTCGGCGAACAGCTCCCAGCTGTCGTGGCGCAGGCGCTCGGTGGGTGCCCCCTCGTAACGACGGTAGAAGTAGCGCAGGAAATCGCCCCGGTCAGCCCGGTCCAGGCTGAGCAACCGGGGGGCCTCCCACAGGGTGCGGGCCACGAAGCGGACCCGGTCGGCGTCGCTTTGGTGGCGGGTGGCCAGCCATGAGTAGCTGTCGACCACGTTGGAGGCGATCAGCGTGTTCTCCAGGTCGAACACGGCAAGGTTGCGCTCCGGGGACAGCACCGCCTTGCGACCCCGCTCCTCCCTGGACATGCCCGTGGCCCCGTGCGCGGAGCGCTTCTTGGCCCCCGAGGGGCCGGGAGCCAGGCGGACCCGGGCGTGGGCCACCACCGACGGCAGGTAGATGTCGTGGCAGAAGCGGCCCCAGTCGATGACCGCCGGGTCGAAGCAGAAGTCTCGCTGATCCTCGGGCGACAAGGTGTCCCACAGAGCGATCAGGCGATCCACCGAGAAGATGGCCTCGGTCTCGGTGTAGGCGCCGTAGAGCTCCACATAGGAGAGGGCCCGGGTCGCCTCGTCCTTGCGTTGCTCGAGGCGCGCCGACAGCTCGGCCTGCTTGCCGCGCAGAGGCAGGCCCTGGAGGACCTTCTCTGCGTGGCCCAGGGCGCGTGTGGCCTGGCGCAGCTGGCGTTGCACCCGTTGGCGACCGGGAAAGGACCACTCGGGCACGTTGATGGGCTGGTCCTGGCTGTCGGCCAGAGGGTGCTCGGTGAACCAGGCGCGGATCAGATCGACCAGCTGGCGGTACCGCAGCGGGTTGCGCGAGCCCGAGGCGGAATGGAACACGTCCGGCTCGTCAAGCGGACCGCGAGCGGCGACAGCCAAGATCGAGGCCACCACCAGGTCGACAGGGATGACGTCGATGACCCCTTCGGGGATGCCGGGAAACTCCTTCAGCAGGCCCTTGGCGTAGCTGATGACCACCGGATCAGCCATCCTAAAACCGCGTATCCATCCCGGGACAGGCTCGGCCAGGGCCGACTCGATGATCGACGGGCGGACGATGCTGACCGGAAGCGGCCCGCGGTTGGCCAGCAGCGCCCGCTCGCCCAGCGCCTTGGTGTACGCGTAGACATCGGGCCAGCCGAGCGCCTGGGCCCGGGCCTTGCCCAGCTCCACCATCCGATCGTTGACCCAATCGGCTCGCAGGCGTTCGGCCCGCTCGGCCAGCAGCGGCACGCCCGCCCCACCGAGCTCCGCTCGGGCAGCCCGGTGGAACTCGTCCAAGCGCTTGGGGTCCCGACTGTCAGTGTCGGCATCGGCTCGGGCCCGTCGGGCCGCCTCCACCTCGGGCCTCCAGGCCAGGTCGGTGGCCCACGGGGTGTCGGTGAGGAGGGCCTCGGGTGATCCACCTCGGCGGCTGCCGGCCACGTAGGCGGTGGACACGGCGATCATGTGGGGAAGGGGGTGGGGTTGGGAGGTGCCCTGGGCGTGGAGGTTGAGGAGGGCGGCGGCCACCCGGGAGGGACCGAGCAGGTTGATCTCAACCGCAGAGTCGAGCGGCGAGTCGAAGCTGACCGTGGCCGCTGAGTGGATCACCGTTGTCGCCCCGGTCAGGATCCGCCGCCCCTCGTCATCGAGGCCCAAGCCGTCGGCACCGATGTCGCCGGCCATGATCAACAGCCGACGTTCCATCACCTCTTCGAACGACGCTGTCGACGACGAGGCACCCAGCTCTCGGCGGAGACGATCGAAGCAGTTGTTGCGGAGGATCTCCCGACGCACCCGTTCGGCCGCGCCCCGCCGGGCCGGCCGGACGAGGACGGCGACCTCGCAGTCCGGTACGGCGCGCAGCAGCCGTTCCACCAGGGCCGTGCCCAGGAATCCGGTGGCGCCGGTGATGGCGATGCGCCTTCCCCCCAGGGCTTCCCGCAACATCCACTCTGTCTACCAAATGGTCAGGAGGCTTCGCCGCTTCCTGGCCCCGGTCGTGGATCGGGCACATGCGGGCATGGGGCTAGTCTCCGGTCGATGGGCGACCTGGGCAGGGCGGCGGCCAGCGGATTGACCCGGACCCTCCCGTCCGCCGTGGCCACCCCCCAACGGGTCATCGACGCCGCTCTACGGGCCTTCGGGACGGCCGGCTATGACGCCACGTCCCTCGATGCTCTGGCCACCGAGCTGGGGATCACCAAGCAGACCATCCTCTACCACTTCCCCTCCAAGGACGCGCTCCTGGAGGCGGTGATCGATGACGCCGGCGCCGAGCTGGGGGCGGTGGTCGAAGCTGGCCTGGTCACCGCCGGGCCCGGGTGGGGGAGGATCGAGGCCGTCGTCCGGTCCGTGTTCCGCCTGGCCGGACGTCGCCCCGAGCTGCTCGGCCTGCTCCGAGAGGCGAGTCGCCTCGGGCCGCCGCCCGCCACCCGTCTCCGCCAACAGCTCGACCCGTTCATCACCCGGGCCACCGCCTTCTTGGAGGACGAGATGGCCGCCGGTCAGGTCCGGCGCACCGATGCCCGACTGCTGTTGCTCTCCGCCTACTCCACGGTCATCGGAGTGGCCACCGAGGTCGAGGTGCTACGGGCCCTGGGTGTTGAGCCCACCGGGCGCTCGTTGGTGCGACGCCGGGCCGAGCTTCTCGGATTCCTCCGTTCGGCCCTCGTTGCCGAGCGGACCTGAGCGTTGGTCGGCCTCGAGGGCGGGCCCTGCTCAGGGGGCTGCGGACCCTAGGGACGCTTCTTCGGAGGCGTATAGCGGGCACTGCGGGGCGGCCCGATGGGCTCAGCAGCCTCCGCCGCCTTGCGTCCCCGCCGGCCCGACCGACTGCCGGCCGACCGACTGCCGGCCGACCGACTGCCGGCCGACCGACTGCCGGC
>JALZAH010000643.1 GCA_030948425.1 Actinomycetota bacterium | reverse complement strand
AGCGCGGTCGGGACGAGTGGTGCCGGCGCGGGCGCCCCAGCCGAACCCAACGCCTCGCTCCGGTCGTCCGACAGGACGCCCTGGGACATTTCAACCTCAGCGACGTTCGGGTTCTGCCCGCGATAGTGAGCCGGGCAGAGTGATATAGCGGTCGATCTGGCGCGCCGACGGGAACCGGGAGTTGCCGCTCAGGTGCGAGCAGATCAGGCATTCTGGCGTGTTCCCCCAATCCGGCCCTCGGGCGACAGCCAGTGGCAGCCAAGGACGAAGCCGCTGTCGCGCCGTTGTTCGCCGGCGAGCGCGCACGCCTCCTGGCGTTGCTGGCTGAGCTTGCTGTCGACGAGTGGAAGATGCCGATCCCGTGCCCGGGCTGGAGCCTGCTCGACGGGTGTCGGCATCCTCGGAAGGGCCCAGCGCCTCGTAGGATCGTTCAGAGCAGTTGGACGGGAAGTGCTGCCACGACGCTGGGATCGGTCACGATCTCGATTTCGGCGATGGTGTTGCCCACGACCTGGAAGGCGAATATGGCGCGGGGCCTTCCGCCGGGAGCCCACACTGCCCCGGGGGTGCCGTCGATGAGAGCGATCTGGGCTGCCTGGGCGCGCCCGACCAGTGCGTTCGCGACAGCCCAGCCGCCACGCACCTCGGGCGCCAAAAGGGGCGCTCCTTTTTCGCGGTTCGCGGTTGCCGCTTTCACTGCGGCGCGGTCGGCGCGGAGAGCGGCATCGGGGTCGAGCAGAGAGACGAGCGCTTCAAAATCCCCCCGGCGTGAGGCGGCCAGGAAGGCCTCGACTACCTCCTGCTGGCGGCGCCGGTCTCCAGGGTGGGCCCCATCGCTGCCCCGTACTCGCCGCCGAGCCCGGCTGGCCAGCTGCCGGGCGGCGGTAGGAGAGCGGTCGACGATCGGCGCGATATCCTCGAAGGGCACGGCGAACAGGTCGTGCAGCACGAAGGCGAGCCGCTCGGACGGGCTGAGCGTTTCGAGCACAAAGAGCAGCGCAGGGCCCATCGTGTCGGCGAGGACCGCTTCTTCTTCGGGACCGGAGAGTTCGGGCTCGGGCCCATCGCCCTCTCTAAGTGGTTCCTCGTGGTGGCTCCGGCGAGCGCGGAGGGCACCCAGGCAGACGCGACACACCACCGTGGTGAGCCATCCGCCAAGGTTGTCGATGCTTTGCGGGTCCGAACGGCTCAGGCGGATCCACGCCTCTTGCACCGCGTCCTCCGCCTCGGTGAGAGATCCGAGCATGCGGTAGGCCACCGACTGCAGCCTCGGCCGGTTGACTTCGAATTGGGCGGCGAGGTTCTCGTCCATCTGGTCACATTGACGCGCCGGACGCCTGGGATGTGACAGAAACCCGAAGTCGTCACGCAAGGAGGGGCGCAGAGCGGGAGGTACGGATCGTCACACGGGCCAGCAGCCTCTACTTGACGGCGCAAATCGGCCGGCGAGCGGTAGTGGGGCGGACTCGGCGGCGTCCTACGCAAGAGCATGCGGCCCCCGGTGCCATCACCGGAGCTGTCACATACCGGCGCCGTGACGCGTCAGTGAGGGTATGACAGCAAGGATCAAGAACCCAGCCCACCTGCTCCCTGACTCGATGACGGGGATCCAGTCCATCTTTAAGGCGGCTCACAGCGCGGGGGTGCCCCGCTCCACCATGGAGCTCGCCCATCTGCGAGCCAGCCAGATCAATGGGTGCAGCCCCTGCGTCTACAGCGGCGCGATCAGCGCCAAGGAGGCGGGCGAGACCGACGAGCGGCTCTTCGCCGTGGCCGCCTGGCGCGAAACCGACCTCTTCACCCCCGAGGAGAGAGCGGCGCTGGCCCTGGCCGAATCCATGACCCGCCAGGCCGACCGGGCTGAGCCTGTCCCCAACGAGGTGTGGCATGAGGCGGCGGAACACTTCGACGAGAACCAGCTGGCCGGGCTGGTGCTGTGGGTCGCCACGACCAACTTGTTCAACCGCATCAACGCTGCGACCAAGCAGCCTGCTGGCGCCGCGTGGTAGCGGTCACAATCGACAGCCCAATCGGAAAGAAAGAAGGACCGATGAAGACAATGACATGCCGAAATCTTGGTGGCCCGTGTGAGTTCGCTCATAGGGCAACCAGCCCTGACGAGATCATCAAGGCACAGAACAAGCATCTTAGGGAGATGGTCGCAGGCGGTGACCACACCCACACAACTGCCCTCAACGAGATGAAGGGACGGTGGCGGCATCCTGTCTCGGGCATGGGCTGGTACCGGGCAACCAAGCGAGAGTTTGTTGCCCGTCCCGAAGACTGCGCAGACATGGGCACTGCCAAGGATGAGGGGCGCGCTAGATGAGTTATGCAGTGGACTTCGTCAACGTCTCCACCTTCGGCCTGGAGTCTTCGCCGGTGGCGGCCGCACTGGCTGGGTTGCGGGCGAACGAGGCTCGCTACTTCAAAAACAAGTACGACCACGTCCTCACGGTCGAACCGACCGCCAAGGCCAAAAGGGCCGTCGACTGGGTGAACCGCATCCTCAAGGAGGAGCGTGACATCGTTGTCGCTTCGCCGCCCCTCGAGGCAACGAGCTTCCAGGTCGAAAAAATCCGATGGACCTACGTGTTCTACGAGAACGGGCTCTCGATCAACGTCCTCTACCCGCTCGACGAACCTAAAAAGCGAGCCGTCGGATTCAAGCTCTCCGAAGGGATGGAGGTCCCTGCCGAGCTCGGCTCGTTCAAGTTCGCGCGACAGAAGTCGAAGCTTGCCGGTACGATCCGCGGCTCGTACTTCATTATAAAAGGTGAGTACTGAGTCGGGCCTCGGAGCCGACGTCGTTCGGCCCGGATTGACCAGGAGGCGGTGCCACGTGCACTAGCGGGACTTTGCGGCACAGCACCATGACGTGACTCTGTCGGTCCCTGGTCGGGGGTGGGGACGGGTCTGGATCGTGTCGCAGAACGCCCCTGGTCAGCGGAGGGCTGGGCCGGTGGTGTCCAATTGTGCGCCCGGTGAACTTCCCGTTCATGAGGGGCTATCCGCGACAGGAACCTGCAGCCGTCGGCCGCCCCACGGCTTGGAAACAACCCGCCAAACGAGCGCTCCGAACGTCGGCCTTGCAATAAAGGCGGCCGCCCGACTTCGGCGCAAGCCCGGCGCTCCGTAACGACAGAGGCTGTGAGGCGACGCCGCATGTTTCTGTGTTCAAGGAGTCGGGAGGTCCGGTCGAGAGGCGGGGCTGCATTCGCCGAATATGGCGCGGTGATCGCGCCGCCAAACACGGGCTGGGGAACGTCGTTATGTCTTGCAAGCTTACGGGAGCGGGTCTCGCTCTCGGCGCTGTTAGCTCAGGGGCCGCCGTTCAGGGCCTGGTTGCGGTGGCAAAGAACAGGCGGGGCAGCCCGGGCGCGTCGACGTGTCGGGGGACGGTGGGGAAGGGCAGCGTCCGGAAGTCGAATCCGGGTTCGCCGGGTTGCAGGACGCGTTCGGGTCGCCAGCCGGTGGCGGTCAGCAGCTGTTCGGGTTGGTCAGATCCGGATTGCCACGGCGCGCCGATCTCGGTGAGGGTGGTTCGCATGGGGGCCATCGCTGGGCTGGCCAGGAACGTGTTGCCGATGAAGTCCGTGGCCAGCTGGCTTCCCTTGCGGCTGTGGTCTGAGGTCGTCCGCAGCAGCTGTGCGACGGCGGGTTCGGGCAGGTAGCAGAGCAGTCCTTCGGCGACCCACAAGCAGGTTTGTTGATCGTCGTATCCGGCATCGTCAAGGGCGCTTGTCCAATCATCGGTGAGATCGGCGGCCACTATGCGGTGGTCGCAGGCGGGCTCGGCGCGCAGCTCTGCTAGGACGGTGGCCTTGTCGGCGAGCAGCGCCGGTTGGTCAACTTCGAAGACGGTGGTTCCGATCGGCCAGGTCAGCCGGAACGCTCGACTGTCGAACCCGGCTGCCAGCAGTACCACCTGGCGAACCTGGCCTTGGTGCACGACGCCGTGAATGACCTCGTCGTAGAACCTGGTTCGCAGTGGCAGGACCGGGTTGCGGCCCCCGGTGAAGGCTTCGAGGCGTTCCATGAGCGCGAAGCCCTCTGGCCCGGCGAGCGCTTCGGCGTAGTCGTCAACGAATAGGCGGTCTGGTTGTCGGGACTCGACGGCTCGCGCTGCGGCGGTCAAGCGCGCAGTCCGACCGATCGCATTCATGTCGACGCTGGTGGTGTTCATCTGGTGGTCCCTTCGTTCGATGTTGAGTCGGTCGGGGTGATCGTTCGCTCTCCATGGCCGAAGCACTGGGTCGGCCAGGGCGGCGACTGCTCGTAGAGGGCGTGGTGGGCGACTCGGGCGGCGGCGGCTTGTCGCAGGTCGAGTCGGCTGCTCCGCTGATTCTGGCGGCCGGCCACGGTCGTCCTTTAGGTGGTTGTCTTCCGCTGCGGCCGCGTTACTGGTGCCGGTCCTCGATCATGTCGTTCAGGCTGTGCTCTGTGGGTAATCCGCCGGCGAACTCGATGTTGTTGCCGTCGGGGTCGACGACGTTGAAGGTGCGCTCTCCCCAGGGCCGGTCCTGAGGCGGTCCGGTCGGTTCCATCCCGGCCTGGGTCAGCACGGTGTGGAGGCGGTTGACGTCGTCGGTCGAGACTTCCAGGTGGAAGCCGGGGGCGCCGAAGCCGAGGAGCCCCAGCCGAGCTTGGCCGAGTCGCAGGAGGGCGAACTCGCCGGGGCGGTGGTGTTCGAGTTCGGCCCCGGGGATCTGCTGGTAGAACGCCCTTGAGCGTTCGACGTCAGAGACCTGGAGGGTGAGCCCGTCGAGCCATACCTTGACCGGGCTGCTGGTCTCGTCGGTGGGATCGGTGATGGGCATCGTGTGCCTTCCGTGTCGGGAGTTGGGTGCTGAGGTCCCACAGCTGCGCGGCGGGCCGAGGGTCGGTGGCCAAGTCGCTCGCTTCTTCGTCTAATATGGTGTACGTCACTCATGTTCTTCATTGTTCATGTGTATAGTACCGAGGTTGGCCTGATGATGCAAGGACCGCAGACCGACGGCGCCGCCGATCCGTTTCCGTCCACCCCCCGGTTGGCCTTCGAGGGCGGAACGGCGTACCTGCTCAGTCGCGCCGGTGCGGCGGCGCGACGCAGCTGGGCACGCATGCTCACTGAGCGCGGCCTGACAACGCATCACTACGGCGTCCTGATGGCCTTGGCAGAACTCGGCCCAACCGGACAGCAGCAGCTCTGCGAAGTGATCGGCATCGACCAGCGAAACGCCGTGCCTGTGATCGACGTGCTCGTCGAACGTGACCTGCTCGTGCGAGACACCGACCCCGCCGACCGCCGTCGCCGCGTGCTGGTCCTGGCTCCCGCCGGTCAGGAGGTGGTGATCGACCTGACAGCCACCGGTGACGCGTTGGAGAGAGACTTTCTCCGCGCCCTCGACGCGACCCAGCAACAGCAGTTGCACCTCATGCTCGTCGCCCTCCTATCCGGCGGCGACAAGCTCGACAACCGGTAAACGGTGGAGCGGGCCACGCCGAACACCCGGGAGGGAATGAAGGTGGCGAAAGCCAAGGGGCCCCTGCGGGGGAAGTAACCCGGCTGCCCGCGCAGACAGGTCCCGGTTGAAGGGCTACCCCCGGCGCACGAGAGGTTCCTGAAGAAGGCAGGTCGCACGCGATGGCGTCGACGACCTGCGCACCGACCACGGCTTCGTGATGACAAGTTGCGCCACCAGGAGGGCTCTGTCGACGACTTCGCCGTCGTCTACGAGAGGGCTGGCGGACGAGGGAGTGCGCTGTTGCTCGCCGTCTGGGACCACTTGAGCGCCCGAGGAGCTGGGCGGCTGGGGGTGGTCAGCCAAACGGGACCGTCCCCAAGAACGACCTGTGCGGAGTCCTCGGGGCTCTGCGCGGCCGAGGAGTGGTGGGCGAAGCCCTCAGAACCGACCGCCGCTCGGAGACCAACGGTGTCGTGTATCAGTCGCAGTGACGAACGATCCAGTCGATAGCGACCACCGCAGTCGAACGGATGATCGTTCGGGGGTGCCGGCCCCGGTGGCCAGGTCCGACCATGGCTCACCCATGGTGTACGAAGGCCAATTGCTGGCGCTCCGGCGATGTCGGCATCGGCGAGTCTCCCACCAGGTGCCCGGCTGCTACCTTCATCGCTGAGCACCACACGAACCGGAGGGGGGCTCGATGCGGCGTCACTGAACCTGCGAGCCACTCGCCCGGTCGGGCGAGACAGGTCGCCGTGACGTTCCCGCACCTGCGGTGTCGGGCTAGCGTCGCTGCGACCCTGACGGAGGGCCCCACCCCTGAGTAGCGGGATGCCTGGCCCTCGAAGTACCGATGGGTCCCCTCACCCTCCTGGTC